>NZ_JBYVMD010000002.1:0-281229 GCF_058145955.1 Pseudomonas sp. A39 | reverse complement strand
TAGAGGAGCGCGACTCATGACCGTGATCAAGCAAGACGACCTGATTCAGAGCGTTGCCGACGCCCTGCAATTCATTTCCTACTACCACCCCGTTGATTTCATCCAGGCCATGCACGAAGCCTACCTGCGCGAAGAATCGCCAGCGGCGCGTGATTCCATCGCCCAGATCCTGATCAACTCGCGCATGTGCGCCACCGGTCATCGCCCGATCTGCCAGGACACCGGTATCGTTACCGTGTTCGTGCGCGTGGGCATGGACGTGCGTTGGGATGGCGCCACCATGGGCCTGGACGACATGATCAACGAAGGCGTGCGTCGCGCCTACAACCTGCCGGAAAACGTCCTGCGTGCCTCCATCCTCGCCGACCCGGCAGGCGCGCGTAAAAACACCAAGGACAACACCCCAGCGGTCATCCACTACTCCATCGTCCCGGGTAACACCGTGGAAGTGGACGTGGCGGCCAAGGGCGGCGGTTCCGAAAACAAGTCGAAAATGGCCATGCTCAACCCGTCCGACTCGATCGTTGACTGGGTGCTCAAGACCGTTCCGACCATGGGCGCCGGCTGGTGCCCTCCGGGCATGCTCGGCATCGGCATCGGCGGCACCGCCGAGAAAGCCGCGGTGATGGCCAAGGAAGTGTTGATGGAGTCCATCGACATCCACGAGCTGAAAAAGCGCGGCCCGCAGAACCGTATCGAAGAGATGCGCCTGGAGCTGTTCGAGAAGGTCAACCAACTGGGCATCGGCGCCCAGGGCCTGGGTGGCCTGACCACCGTGCTCGACGTGAAGATCATGGACTACCCGACCCACGCCGCCTCCCTGCCGGTGTGCATGATCCCCAACTGCGCCGCCACCCGTCACGCGCATTTTGTGCTCGACGGCTCGGGCCCGGCGTCGCTGGAAGCGCCACCGCTGGATGCCTACCCGGAAATCGTCTGGGAAGCCGGCCCTTCGGCCCGCCGCGTCAACCTCGACACCCTCACCCCGGAAGAAGTGCAGAGCTGGAAGCCGGGCGAAACCGTGTTGCTCAACGGCAAGATGCTCACCGGCCGCGACGCCGCGCACAAGCGCATGGTCGAGATGCTGAACAAGGGCGAAAGCCTGCCGGTGGACCTCAAGGGCCGCTTCATCTACTACGTCGGCCCGGTTGATCCGGTGCGCGAAGAAGTGGTTGGCCCAGCGGGCCCGACCACCGCGACGCGGATGGACAAGTTCACCCGTCAGATCCTCGAGCAGACCGGCTTGTTGGGCATGATCGGCAAATCCGAGCGCGGTCCGACCGCCATCGAAGCGATCAAGGACCACAAAGCCGTATACCTGATGGCCGTCGGTGGTGCCGCTTACCTGGTGGCGCAAGCCATCAAGAAGTCGCGCGTTGTCGCCTTCGCCGAACTGGGCATGGAAGCGATCTACGAGTTCGATGTGAAAGACATGCCGGTCACCGTGGCGGTGGACAGCAAGGGCGAATCCGTCCACATCACCGGTCCTGCCATCTGGCAGAAAAAGATCAGTGACAGCCTGGCGGTAGAAGTGCAGTAAGCATTTCCCCTGCAAGGATAGGCGACTGCGGCCTTGGCCCTAGTCGCCTTTTTATTGCCTGCTGGTTTCTCTGTAGTGAGCGGGCTTGCCCCGCGCTGGGTGGCGAAGCCGCCCCATCATTTTGCCAAACAGAACGCGGTGTCAGGTTTTAGGGCGGCTTCGCCACCCAGCGCGGGGCAAGCCCGCTCACTACACAACCCCGCTCGCCACAACGTTAACGTCGTGCATGCTATGGTGCACTCCCCTTTCTGCGCCTGCCCATCACCGTATGATCGTGATCCCTCGCCCCCTGCGACTGACGTTCTACTCGCTGCTGATCATCGCCGGTGCCGTGCTGGCTGCCGCCTTGGCCACGCGCCATGCCGAACGCCAGGCCCTGGTGGACGATGCCGCCCGCGCCAATCAGCAGCTTGCGTTGTATGCCAACTCGCTGCACACCCTGATCGAACGCTACCGCGCCCTGCCCGCCGTGCTGGCGCTGGACTCGGAGATGATCAACGCCTTGAAGGGCCCGCTGGATCCCTCCACCCAGGACCTGCTCAACCGCAAGCTCGAACGCATCAACGGGGCTGCGCAGTCTTCCACGCTGGAGTTGATGGACCGCACCGGCCTGGCCGTGGCCGCCAGCAACTGGAACCTGCCCAGCAGTTACGTGGGGCATAACTACGCGTTCCGACCATACTTCAGCCAGACATTGAGCCAGGGCACCGGGCGCTTTTATGCGGTGGGCGTAACCACCGGGATCCCCGGTTACTTCCTTTCCAGCGCGGTGCTGGATGAACACGAGCAGTTCCTCGGCGCCATGGTGGTCAAGCTGGAGTTCCCCGAGCTTGAGCGCGAGTGGGCCCAAGGCAATGACTTACTGCTGGTCAGTGATGCGCGTGGCATCGTGTTTATCGCCAATCAACCCGGTTGGCGTTATCGCAACCTGCGGCCGCTGTCGGCCAGCGACCTTGCCGAACTCAAGGCCACCCGCCAATACGACAAAAAACAACTGCTGCCGCTGGATGCCCAGTCACTGCAGCGCTTTGGCGAAAACAGCCATTTGATGCGTGTCAACGGCCCGGAGGGCAGCGCCAACTACATCTGGGAGTCCTTGCCGCTGAAAGCCGAAGGCTGGACCCTGCACCTGCTGCGCAAGCCCCAGTTCGCCTTCGAGGATCAACGCAACGCCGGGCTGGCCGCCGCCGGTTCCTGGCTGGCGCTGGTGTTCCTGGTGCTGTTCCTGACCCAACGCTGGCGCCTGGCCCGTTTGCGCCAGCGCAGTCGCGAGGAGCTTGAACAACTGGTGGAAGAACGCACCCAGGCGCTGCGCACCGCCCAAGATGGCCTGGTGCAATCGGCCAAGTTGGCAGCGCTGGGGCAGATGTCCGCCGCCCTCGCCCACGAAATCAATCAGCCACTGACGGCCCAGCGCATGCAGTTGGCCACGTTGCGCCTACTGCTCGATCACGGCCGCGTCGACGACGCCTACAAGGCGCTCACCCCGCTGGACGACATGCTCACGCGCATGGCCGCGCTCACCGGTCACCTCAAGACCTTCGCGCGCAAAAGCCCGAGTGGCCTGCGTGAACGCCTGGACTTGGCCACGGTGGTGGACCAGTCCCTGCATCTTCTGGATGCACGCCTGCGCGATGAAGCCATCGGCGTAGTGCTGGACCTGACCCGCCCCGCCTGGGTCCGCGGCGATGCGATTCGCCTGGAGCAGGTGCTGATCAACCTGCTGCGCAACGCCTTGGACGCCATGGCCGACAAGCCGCGCAAACGCCTGGAAATCCGCCTGCAGGCCGATCAACAGCTGTGGCAGCTGACCGTCAGCGATTCCGGCGGCGGGATTGCCGACGACCACTTGAACAGTGTGTTCGACCCGTTCTTCACCACCAAGCCCGTGGGTGACGGGCTCGGCTTGGGGTTGGCGGTGTCCTACGCTATCGTGCACGAACTGGGCGGACGCCTGAGCGCCAGCAACCGGGGCGACGGCGCGGTATTCACCCTGACCTTGCCTATCGCGCTGGAGACGCCCGAACCATGCTGAACGCGGTGATTGTGGTCGATGACGAAGCCAGTATTCGCACAGCCGTCGAGCAATGGTTGAGCCTGTCGGGGTTTGAGGTGCAATTGTTCAGCCGCGCCGACGAATGCCTGGCGCGACTGCCCAAGGACTTCCCCGGAGTGATCCTGAGCGACGTGCGCATGCCCGGCCTCAGCGGCCTGGAACTGTTGGCCGAGGTGCAGCGCCGCGACGCGGATTTGCCGGTCATTCTGCTCACCGGCCACGGCGATGTGCCGATGGCCGTTGAGGCCATGCGCGACGGTGCCTACGACTTCCTGGAAAAACCCTTCAGCCCCGATGCCTTGCTCAACAGCCTGCGCCGTGCCTTGGACAAGCGTGGCTTGATTCTCGAAAACCGACGCCTGCATCAACAGGCCGATCATCGGGCGCAGTTGGAATCGACGCTGCTGGGTGTGTCCCGGGGTTTGCAAACCTTGCGCCGCCAGGTGCTGGACCTGGCAAGCCTGCCGGTCAACGTGCTGATCCGTGGCGAGACCGGCAGCGGCAAGGAGCTGGTCGCCCGCTGCCTGCATGATTTTGGCCCGCGCGCGAAAAAGCCGTTTGTGGCACTCAATTGCGCCGCGATTCCCGAGCAATTGTTCGAGGCCGAACTGTTCGGCCACGAAAGCGGCGCGTTCACCGGGGCCCAGGGCAAGCGCATCGGCAAGCTGGAGTACGCCCACGGTGGCACGCTGTTCCTCGATGAAATCGAAAGCATGCCGCTGGCCCAGCAGGTGAAACTGCTGCGCGTGCTGCAGGAGCAGAAGCTGGAGCGGCTGGGCTCCAACCACAGTATTCACGTGGACCTGCGCATCATCGCCGCCACCAAGCCGGACCTGCTGGAAGAGGCCCGCGCCGGGCGTTTTCGCGAAGACTTGGCCTACCGCTTGAACGTCGCGCAATTGCGCCTGCCGCCTTTGCGTGAGCGCCGCGAGGATATCCCCTTGCTGTTCGACCACTTCACCCACAGTGCCGCCGATCGCCTGGGCCGCACCGTCGAACCGCTGAGTGGCGCGCAACTGGGGCGCCTGCTCAGTCACGACTGGCCGGGCAATGTGCGTGAGCTGGCTAATGTCGCCGAGCGCCAGGTGCTGGGGCTTGGCGACCCGGAACCGGAAGGCGTCGAGGCCGGGCAATCCCTGGCGGCGCAGCAGGAGGCGTTCGAGGCTCATTGCTTGAAGGCCGCGTTGACCCGGCATAAAGGCGATATCAAGGCGGTGCTGGCGGAGTTGCAACTGCCGCGCAGAACCTTGAATGAAAAGATGCAGCGGCATGGGTTGGTGCGGGAGATGTTTCTCTAGGCCCATCGTTGTGTTGACTGGCAGGCCGCTATCGGGGGCAAGCCCCCTCCCACACTTGAGCGTGTTCACAAATCAAAATGTGGGAGGGGGCTTGCTCCCGATGAGGACAGCAGCCATAAGCGGATTTCCGCTCATCACCTGAAAATCATCAGCAACTTTCCGCTCAATAAAATCTTGTAACCCTTCTATTCCGGGCCTTCACCCACCTGGCACAGCTCCTGCTATAGCCCCAGCCAGGCAGTGCTCAAGCACGCTCCATAAAAACAACTAGATGAAGGATCCTTCAATGGATAACTCCAACTCCCTGCCTCTGGGGTCGGCGGCTGCGCCGGCGAAAGAGCGCACCACGTCCAGCCGGATCAAATCGATTTTCAGCGGATCGGTCGGCAACATGGTCGAGTGGTACGACTGGTACGTCTACGCCGCTTTCTCGCTGTACTTCGCCAAAGCCTTCTTCCCGAAAGGCGACACCACCGCCCAACTGCTCAACACCGCCGCGATCTTCGCCGTGGGCTTCCTGATGCGCCCGATCGGTGGCTGGCTGATGGGCCTGTATGCCGACAAAGTCGGACGTAAAAAGGCCTTGATGGCCTCGGTCTACCTGATGTGCTTCGGCTCGCTGCTGATTGCCCTGAGCCCTGGCTATGAAATCATCGGTATCGGTGCGCCGATCCTGCTGATATTTGCCCGCTTGCTGCAGGGCCTGTCGGTCGGCGGCGAATACGGCACCTCCGCCACTTACCTCAGCGAGATGGCGACCAAGGAACGTCGCGGTTTCTACTCCAGCTTCCAGTACGTGACCCTGATCTCCGGCCAGCTCATCGCCCTGGCAGTACTGATCGTGCTGCAACAAGTGCTGACCACCGAGCAACTGTATGCCTGGGGCTGGCGTATCCCGTTCGCCATTGGCGCCCTGTGTGCGGTGGTCGCGCTGTACCTGCGGCGCGGCATGGAAGAAACCGAGTCGTTCACCAAAAAGGAAAAAGCCAAGGAAAGCGCCATGCGCACCTTGATGCGCCACCCCAAGGAACTGCTGACCGTGGTCGGCCTGACCATGGGCGGTACGCTGGCGTTCTACACCTACACCACCTACATGCAGAAATACCTGGTGAACACCGTCGGCATGAGCATTTCCGACTCCACCACCATCTCGGCGGCGACGCTGTTCCTGTTCATGTGCCTGCAACCGATCGTCGGTGGGCTGTCGGACAAGGTAGGCCGTCGGCCGATCCTGATCGCCTTCGGTATCCTCGGCACGCTGTTCACCGTGCCGATCCTCACCACCCTGCACACCATCCAGTCCTGGTGGGGCGCGTTCTTCCTGATCATGGCTGCGCTGATCATCGTCAGCGGCTACACCTCGATCAACGCCGTGGTGAAAGCCGAACTGTTCCCGACCGAAATCCGCGCCCTGGGCGTGGGCCTGCCGTATGCGCTGACAGTGTCGATCTTCGGCGGTACCGCTGAATACATCGCGCTGTGGTTCAAGAGCATCGGCATGGAGACCGGCTACTACTGGTATGTGACCGCATGCATCGCGGTGTCGCTGGTGGTCTACGTGACCATGAAGGACACCCGCAAGCACTCGCGCATCACCACCGACTAACGATTATCTGCAGGAACAAATGTGCGAGCGGGCTTGCCCGCTCCCACATTTTTTTGTGTTGCCTGGTAAAGCGCAGTCAGGACAATTGCCCCACCTCGCGCTGCCCATACCGCCGCTGCGCATACGACGCGCCGGCAATCATCACCACCAGCACCGCCGCCAACACCGCCGATGATCCAATGGTGCCAAAATCCAAACCGCCCTTTTCATGGGGTTTGGTCAGAAAATCCCCCAGCGTAGCGCCAAACGGCCGCGTCAGTACAAACGCCACCCAGAACAACAGCACCGACGAGATCCGGGTGAAGTACTTGAGCGCCACCACCGCGGCGATGGTCGAGCCGATCAACAAGGCGCCACCGGCAAAACCGAGCCCCGAATCGTCCGCGAGGAAATCGCCCAAGGCCGTGCCCAAGGTGTTGGAGAACAGGATCGCCATCCAGTAGAACAACTCGCCTCGGAAGGTCTGCACCTTGTTCACGTTCAGCGAGTCACCACTGAGGTGCCACACGGCAAAGATGATCATCAGGATCACAATCAGGATCATCGAGCCCGTGGCGTAGCCCAGGCCGAGGGTGCGGTCCATGAAGTCCGACATCGTAGTGCCGGCGGTGCTGGTGGACAGGATCACGATCCAGTAGAGCACGGGGTTGTAGGTTTTGGACCAGAGTTGCGTCACCAAGGTGACCAGGAACACGCTGATCAGGATCATTGAGCTGATGGCATAACCGACATTCAGCGTCATCGACAGCAAATCCCCGGCGGTTTCGCCCAGGGTGGTTGCGCAGATTTTCATGACCCAGAACGCGAGGGTGATCTGAGGAAGTTTGTTCATGCGGTAGAAGGCTCCAAGGTTCAGTCTTATGGGGGTGTCGACCTTGGGCGCAGACTGAACGGGGAACTGTGAAAAATAGGTGGGCGAGGAATGAAAATTCCATATCGCCGATGGAAATTAGCCGCCTTGGGTTGCAGTATGGCCACCTCAACGAAGCCAACAGCAGGAACCCGGCCATGTCCGACGATATCCACTTCTACGAACCCGCCAACGGCCACGGCCTGCCCCATGACCCGTTCAATGCCATCGTCGGGCCACGGCCGATCGGCTGGATTTCGTCACACGACAGTGAAGGCCGCCTGAACCTGGCGCCCTACAGCTTCTTCAATGCGTTCAACTACATTCCGCCGATCATCGGGTTTTCCAGCGTCGGGCGCAAAGACAGCCTGAACAACATCGAACAGACCGGCGAGTTTGTGTGGAACCTGGCGACCCGCCCGCTGGCCGAGCAGATGAACCAGAGTTGCGCCGCCGTTTCCCCCGAGGTCAACGAGTTCGAGTTGTCCGGCCTGACGCCGGTGGCGTCGAAGATTGTTGGCGTGCCACGGGTGGGCGAGAGCCCGGTGTCGTTCGAGTGCAAGGTGACGCAGATCATCCAGCTGCAACGTGCGGACAAGGCGTTGGTGCCGAGTTGGCTGGTGTTGGGCGAGGTGGTCGCGGTGCACATCGCCAAGTGGCTGCTCAAGGATGGGGTCTACGACACCGCCGCCGCCGAGCCGATTTTGCGCGGTGGTGGCCCGGCGGATTACTTCCAGTTGGGGCCGGAGGCGCTGTTCAAGATGTACCGGCCAGGCGCCACCAAACCCTGACTGAAAATGCCGTCAAAACTGTGGGAGGGGGCTTGCTCCCGATAGCAGGGGGTCAATCAGCAAACCTTTAGCTGATACACCGCTATCGGGAGCAAGCCCCCTCCCACGTGTGGTTTAGTTTGCGGCGGCTGCCCAGGTCAGTTGACCGTCTTCGTCCACATCGACCAATCGCTCCAATTGCACCGTCGCTGCATCGTCGGCGTCGGAAGCGGTCTTGAACGTCTGTCCATCAAGGATCTTGTGAAACTTCGGTGCGCCCATGCCATCCAGTGCCTTGACGGCGACGGCGGCGCTGTAGCCACCTTCACCCGGTACTACGGCGGATACGGCTTCGTGGTGGGCAAATTGTTTACGTGCCATGTTGCAGGTCCTGGCCAATGGAAAGTCGGCCATTCTAAACCTGATCAGCCGGCGAGTTGCAGGTACTCGCCGTAGGCATTCGCGGCGGATGCATCGGTGAAGGTCTGGAAGTCCATGCTGCGCACGACCATGTCGTTCAACAGCTCGGTAAAGATCATCAGGGCCGGAGAGTCGAAGTAGGCGCTCATCGCCTGCTCGCTGCTCCAGAAACCGGAGATCAACCAGACATCAGGGTCGACCTGGGAATGCTGCAACGAGAATTGCAGGCAACCCTGAGCCTGGCGGCCCGGTTCGATCAAACTGCTCAAGCGTGCACCGAGTTCGGTGCTGCACCCGGTGCGGGCGCGGATAAAGGCCATATGGCTCGCGGGAATGGGGGTGGACATGTTCGACTCTCCCGTTGAGAAGTGATGCTCGGCAAGCACTGTGAGGGTGTGTTGCCACAGGATCAAAGATAACGGCGCGGGTGAGCACGCGGTTAGTCGATTCCTGCCGGCTTATTGCACAATCCTGCGAGAAGCGTAGAGAGGACGTTCGGCCCAGGGCTTTATTCCACGGACAAACGCCGTGTTTCAGGGAGATGACAGGCCCGCTGCTTGCCTGATTCACGATAGGGCGCAGGATCAGGCAAGGATTGTGCAGAATCGACGTAACACGGTTTGAACCGTCGCCGCTAAGCTTGCCCCCATCACCGCAGCCTGTAGAGGACGCCCCATGCCGTCGCCCGAATCCAAATCCATCCCCCTCGATGCCGAGATGGAAAAACAGCGCGCCGAGCTGGCCAGTATCGTGCACCGGCATACCTGGGAAGAAGGCTCCTACGGCACGGCCATCACGACGCTGTACCTGAACCGCCACAACACGCCGCGCGACTTCATGCCGGTGCTGGTCGAGCCGGCCCTGTGCATTCTGGCCAGCGGCAGCAAGGAAGTGCGCCTGGCTGACGAAATCTTCGCCTACGACCCGCTCAACTATTTAGTCTTTTCGGTGGCCATGCCGGTGGCCGGGCGGATCATTGATGCCACCCCGCAAGACCCGAACCTGTCGGTACGCATCAATATCGACCCGGCCCAGCTCACCGCCTTGATTGCCGAAGCCGGCCCGATGGGCGTGCCGACGCGTCCAACCTCCCGTGGCATGTACGTGGACCGTATCGACACCCAATTGCTCGACGCCGTGCTGCGCCTGGCGCGCCTGCTCGATACGCCCAAAGACATCGCGATGCTCGCGCCATTGATCAACCGGGAAATTCTCTATCGCCTGTTGCGGGGCCCGCAGGGTTATCGGCTGTATGAAATTGCCGTGGCCAACAGTCAGAGCCATCGCGTCAGCCAGGCGATCAAGTGGTTGAATGGCAACTACGAACAACCGCTGCGTATCGATGACCTGGCCAAGGAAGTGAACCTGAGCGTCTCGACCTTGCACCACCGCTTCAAAGCAATCACCGCCATGAGTCCGCTGCAATATCAGAAGCAACTGCGCTTGCAGGAGGCCCGGCGATTGATGATTGCCGAAGGGTTGGAAGCGTCGGCGGCGGGGTATCGCGTGGGGTATGAAAGCCCGTCGCAGTTCAGTCGGGAATACAGCCGATTGTTTGGGGCGCCGCCGTTGCGTGACCTGGCGCGGTTGCGCCAGAGCATCTGACCCAATGAAGATCAAAATGTGGGAGGGGGCTTGCCCTCGATTGCGGTGGGTCAGCTACAGACTAAGCTGACTGACATACTGTCATCGGGGGCAAGCCCCCTCCCACACGTTGACCGCTTGTGTTCAGTCTAAGCCGCGCGGTAGTTGCAGGGTCACCCGCAACCCACCCTCGCGCAGATTCTGCAAACTCACTTCGCCGCCATGGCTATGCGCAATGTTGCGCGCTATCCCCAAGCCCAAGCCGTAACCCTGCTGCTGCCCGGCCAGGCGGAAGTGCGGTTCGAACACCTGCTCCAACCGCTGCTCCGGCACGCCGGGGCCTTCGTCATCCACGTGCAGGATGAACTCCGCGCCATCGTCCTCGATGTGCAAATGCGCGTTCTGCCCGTACTTCAAGGCGTTGTCGATCAAGTTGCCGATGCAACGCTTGAGCGCCAGCGGCTTGCCCGGATAAGTGCTCAGGGCGCGGCCATGTTGAGTCACGCGGCCATTACCGTTAGGCGCCAGATACGGCTCCACCAGGCAGTCGAGCACGTGATTGAGGTCGACCGGCTCGATGTTTTCGTGGATATCGGTGTCTTTCACACATTGCAGCGCGCCCTTCACCAGCAACTCCAACTCATCCAGGTCGCGGCCAAACTTGGCTTGCAGGTTTTCGTCTTCAAGCAATTCAACGCGCAGGCGCAGGCGGGTGATCGGCGTGCGCAAGTCGTGGGAGATCGCACTGAACAATTGGCTGCGTTCGGTCAGGTAGCGGCTGATGCGCTCGCGCATGGCATTGAACGCACGCCCTACTTCCACCACTTCGCTGCCGCCGCCTTCGGCCACCGGCTCAACATCGGCCCCCAGGGACATGTCCCGCGCCGCCCGCGCCAGGCGCTTGAGCGGCCGGCTCTGCCAGTGCACCAGCAACCCGATAAACAGCAGCAGGAAACCGCTGGTCAGCACGATAAACCACACTTGCTGGGACGGCAGGCCTTGTTCTTCAAGGCTGGTGTAGGGCTCGGGCAGCAGCGAGGCGATGTACAGCCATTCGCCCTGGGCGAGTTGGATCTGGGTGACCAGCACCGGCGGGTTCACCGGTTCCAGGGTCAGGGCGTAGTGCGCCCAGGAGCGCGGCAGTTCATCGAGTTTCAGGCCGGCGTTGAAGATACGCAGGTCTTCGGCGCTGACGAACTCCACCGACATGTGCACATCGGCGCCGAGGGTTTGTTTCAACACCTCGTCCACCGCCTCGAGCACCGCCTGTTTACGCGGGGTCTGCGGCAGGATGGCCATGTCCAGCGGACGATCATTGAGGGTCACCACAAAACGCGTGCCGCCCATGCTGCGCAATTGGTCCAGCACCAACGGCCGATACGCCACCGGCAACGAACGGAAGTAACTCACGCTGGCGGTCATCGAATGCGCCAGGCTGCGGGCGCTGGTGACCAGCCCTTCGAGCTGGGTGGCACGCAACTGCGACACCCAGATCACACTGGACAGCGCTTGGGCAAACAACACGGCCAGCAGCGTCAGCAGCAGCATGCGCCCCAACAGCGAGCGCGGCACCGGGAAGCGCCGACGGCGCTCGGTCAATGGTTCAGTGGGCATTGCCGGCAACCACGCTGGCTGCCAGTTGATACCCACTGCCGCGCACCGTACGGATCAGCCTCGGCGGTTTTTCGGTATCGCGCAGGCGTTGGCGCAGGCGGCTGACAGCCATGTCGACGATACGGTCCAACGGCATCAGGTCGCGGCCACGGGTGGCGTTGCCGATGGTGTCGCGGTCGAGGATCTGTTGCGGGTGGTCGAGAAATAATTTGAGCAGGGCAAAGTCGGCACCGGAGAGGATCACCTCTTCGCCATCCACGTGGAACAGGCGGTGGCTGATCATATCCAGGCGCCACTCATCAAACACCAGCACATCGCCGCCACTGCTGCGCTCCTGGCCGAACTGGCAACGGCGCAACAGGGCCTTGATCCGCGCCTGCAGCTCGCGGGGGCTGAAAGGCTTGCCGATGTAGTCATCGGCACCCAGCTCCAGGCCGATCACGCGGTCGGCCTCGTCGGAGCTGGCGGTGAGCATGATGATCGGCACCTGCGCCTGGCGCGGGTGCTGGCGGATCCAGCGGCAGAGGCTGAAACCGTCTTCGTCTGGCAACATCACATCAAGGATGACCAGGTCGCAGGGCGCCTCGTTCATCGCCTGGCGGAACCCCGCGCCATCCGGCACGCCACGCACCTGGAAGCCGGCGCGACTGAGGTAGGTCTGCAGCAATTCGCGGATTTCCTGGTCGTCGTCGACGAGGAGAATCGATTTACTGATTACGCTCACGGGGTCCTCCTTGTTGTTATGGGGTGTACTTGATGGCCTCATCGAGGGCAAGCCCCCTCCCACACTTTGAATGTATTCACACATCAAACTGTGGGACGGGGCTTGCCCCCGACAGGGCCATCACTGCCTATGCAAAAGCCTGTTCGAGCGCCACACCCGCCCCGGTCAACCCGGAATACGGCGCCGTCACCAACCACACCGGAATGCCCTTGAAGTAGTCGCTCATGCAGCCTTTGTCACTGAAGCTCTTGGCAAAGCCACTGCTGATAAAGAAGTCGGCAAACCTCGGTATCACCCCGCCCACGATATACACACCACCGCGTCCACCGGTGGTCAGCACATTATTGCCTGCGACGCGGCCCAGCCAGATGCTGAACTGGTCCAATACTTCCATCGCCACCGGGTCACCGGCCAGGCCTGCGGCCGTGATGGCCTCGGGCGTTTCCAGGACCGGTGTGTGGCCATCAACCGCACAAATCGCACGGTACAGACGCGGCAACCCGCCACCGCTCAACGCGGTTTCCGCACTGACGTGACCGATCTCGCTGTAGATGTGCTGCCACAACTGGGTTTCCCGTGGGCTGCTCAGCGGCAAATCGACATGCCCGCCCTCCCCCGGCAACGCCGCAAAGCGGCCTGCGCCGAGGTCCAGCAACGTACCGACACCCAGGCCGGTGCCCGGGCCGATCACCACCGCCGGGCGCAACGGCTCCGGCGTGCCTGCGCAGACCACGCGGAATTCGTCGGGCTTGAGACGGGTCATGCCCAGGGCCATGGCCGAGAAGTCATTGACCAGCAGCAGCTCATCCACTTGCAGGGTTTTGCAGAAGGCAGTCTTGCTCAGGCGCCAGTGATTGTTGGTGAATTTAAATTCATCCCCGCTCACTGGCCCGGCGACTGACAGGCACACCGCGCCGATGTCCCCGATTTCCAGGCCTTCCTCGTTGAGGTAGACCTTGATCGCCTCTTCAGGACTCGTGTGATCCGCCGTGGCATGCACACGGATCGAATGCAGTTCCTGATCCCGCCACAACGCAAAACGGGCATTGGTGCCCCCGATGTCACCGACCAGCGCTAACTTCACTTAAGCGTCTCCAAGGCAGAGGTAAAGGCGCTGGCGCCCTGCTCTGCGGAGCTTGCGGCCATGCGCATAAATGCAAACAGCTCGCGACCGGCCCCCACGTTATTGCCCAACAGGCCCGTGGCAGGCGCGCGCGCTGCAAACTCTTCGGCGTCCACCTTAAGCTCCAAGGTGCCCTTCACGCCATCCACGCGAATGATATCGCCATCGCGCACCCGCGCCAGTGGCCCGCCGCTCTGGGCTTCGGGGTTGACGTGAATCGCGGCGGGGATCTTACCCGACGCGCCGGACATCCGCCCGTCTGTTACCAGTGCGACCTTGAAGCCGCGGTCCTGCAGCACGCCGAGGAACGGCGTCATCTTGTGCAATTCGGGCATGCCGTTGGACCGTGGGCCCTGGAAGCGCATGACCGCGACAAAGTCTTTTTCCAGTTGCCCGGCCTTGAAGGCGTCGGCCAGGTCCTGCTGATCCTGGAACACCACGGCAGGTGCTTCAACGATCTGGTGCTCCGGCGCCACGGCCGAGACTTTCATCACGCCACGGCCAAGGTTGCCTTCCATCACGCGCAAGCCGCCTTCGGGCGAGAACGCACGGGCCACGGGGCGCAGGATGGTTTCGTCGAGGCTTTCGATGGGGCCGTCGCGCCAGATCAGCTCGCCGTCGACCAGGAACGGTTCCTGGGTGTAACGGCTCAGGCCCTTGCCGGCCACGGTGTTGACGTCTTCATGGAGCAGGCCGGCTTCGAGCAATTCGCGGATCAGGAACGACATGCCGCCCGCCGCCTGGAAGTGGTTGATGTCGGCCTTGCCGTTTGGATACACGTGGGACAGGGTCGGCACCACCTCGGAGAGGTCGGCCATGTCGTCCCAGGTGAGGATGATGCCCGCCGACATCGCGATGGCCGGCATGTGCAGGGTGTGGTTGGTGGACCCGCCGGTGGCATTGAGCGCGATGATCGAGTTGACGATGGATTTCTCGTCGACGATCTCGCCGATCGGCGTGAAGTTGCCGTTGGCCTTGGTCAGGCGCGTGACCTGGTGTGCGGCTTCGCGGGTCAGCGCATCACGCAGCGGTGTGTACGGGTTGACGAACGAGGCGCCCGGCAAGTGCAGGCCCATCACTTCCATCAACAGCTGGTTGGTGTTGGCAGTGCCGTAGAAGGTGCAGGTGCCGGGGCTGTGGTAGGACTTCATCTCCGATTCCAGCAGCTCTTCGCGGGTGGCCTTGCCTTCGGCGTAGCGCTGGCGCACGTCGGCCTTCTGTTTGTTGGAAATACCCGACGGCATTGGCCCGCCCGGTACGAAGATCATCGGCAGGTGGCCGTAGCGCAGCGCCCCCATCATCAGGCCGGGGACGATCTTGTCGCAGATACCCAGCATCAGCGCGGCGTCGAACATGTTGTGAGACAGCGCTACCGCCGTGGACATGGCAATCACTTCGCGGCTGAGCAGGCTCAGCTCCATGCCGGGCTCGCCCTGGGTCACGCCGTCGCACATCGCCGGGGTGCCGCCGGCGAACTGGCCGACCGAGCCGACTTCGCGCAGGGCTTTCTTGATCTGTTCCGGGAAATGTTCGTACGGCTGGTGCGCCGAGAGCATGTCGTTATATGAAGAAACAATTGCCACGTTGGCGGCATTCATCATGCGCAGGCTGTTTTTGTCTTCGGTGCCGCAACCGGCCACGCCATGGGCGAAGTTGGCGCATTGCAGCTTGCCGCGCATCGGACCGTCGCTGGCTGCGCCGCGAATGAGCGCAAGGTAAGCCTCGCGGGTGGCGCGGCTGCGGGCGATAAGCCGTTCGGTGACCTCAAGGACGCGGGGATGCATGTGTAGAACTCCAGGCTAACGGATGTGGCGACCTGAGTGTCTATGCTGATCAAACGCCCGCAGCGCATGGGATGGCAGGGAGTCGTTTGGATCATCGGACCAGTTGATTCAGGTCGCTCGTTGTAGATTGAACAAAATATTGCCACTAAAAAGGCTTGTTTTCTATTTTTATGCGAATAATCTTGTAATTCTTACAACAAATCGACGACAGGCACTTTCCAATGACTCTTCGTATCGCAATCAATGGTTTTGGCCGTATCGGCCGTAATGTCCTGCGCGCACTGTATACCCAAGGCTACCGCCAGGATTTGCAGATCGTCGCCATCAATGATCTGGGCGACAGTTCGATCAATGCCCATCTCCTCAAATACGACACCGTACATGGCACTTTCGAAGCAGAGGTCGCCCACGATCAGGAAAGCCTGACCGTCAATGGTGACCGGATTGCCGTGAGTGCCATCCGCAACCCGGCCGACCTGCCGTGGGCCGCGCACAAGATCGACGTGGTGTTTGAATGCACCGGCCTGTTCACCGACCGTGACAAGGCTGCCGCCCATATTACCGCCGGCGCACGCAAGGTGATCATCTCGGCACCGGCCAAGGGCGCGGACGCCACGGTGGTCTACGGCGTCAACCATGACATTTTGCGTCAATCGCACCAGATCATCTCCAACGCCTCGTGCACCACCAACTGCCTGGCGCCGGTCGCCCAGGTGCTGCACCGCGAGTTGGGCATCGAAAGCGGCTTGATGACCACGATTCACGCCTACACCAACGACCAGAACCTCACCGATGTCTACCACACCGACCCGTACCGCGCGCGTTCGGCCACCCAGAACATGATCCCAAGCAAGACCGGCGCCGCCGAAGCGGTCGGCCTGGTGCTGCCGGAACTGGCGGGCAAGCTGACCGGCATGGCCGTGCGGGTACCGGTGATCAACGTGTCGCTGGTGGACCTCACTGTGCAGTTGAAGAAAGAAGCCAGTGCCGAAGAAGTCAACGCGCTGCTGAAAGAAGCCAGCCAACACTCGAAGATCCTCGGCTACAACACCCTGCCGCTGGTTTCCAGTGACTTCAACCATAACCCGCTGTCGTCGATCTTCGATGCCAATCACACCAAAGTCAGCGGCAAATTGCTGAAAGTGCTGGCCTGGTATGACAACGAGTGGGGCTTCTCGAACCGTATGCTGGATAACTGCCTGGCGCTGTGCAACGCGGAATAATTTGAGTTGTGCAGGGCTTGTGTGGGAGGGGCTCGCCCCCTCCCACATTTGATCGATACAGGCTCACAGCAATAGCCACTTGCCATTTGAGTTGATGATAAGCATTATCATTAACTGCAAACCGGTCTGGTATCACTGTGAGCCAATCTCGCTTCAACCACGTCTTTATCACCCAACGGGTGGTTCTGCTTCGCACCTTGCAGCGGATGGTGAATAACCACAGCACCGCCGAGGACCTGTTGCAGGAAACCTACCTGCGCGTCACCCGGGCCCTCAGTGAGCGGCCGATCGATCACCTTGAGCCCTTCGTCTATCAAACTGCGCGCAACCTCGCGCTGGATCATCTGCGCGCGCGTAGGATCCAGGCCCGTACGCTGCAGGAAGATGTTCCGATGGACGTCCTGCAAAGCGTCGCCGCGCCCATCAGCACCCCCGAAGACGCCACCCAGGCCGAGCAGATGCTTGAAGCCCTGAGTGTCAGCCTCGGCCAGTTGAGCGCCCGCCAACAGCAGATTTTCATCCTCAGCCGCCTGCACGGTTGCAGTTACCAGGAGATCGCGGATCAGTTGGAAGTGTCCTTGAGCACCGTGCAAAAGGAACTGAAATTGATCATGGCCATCTGTGTAGGTGTGGCCGAACGGCTGGATCGGCCTTAAGCTTCTCCCGACAGAAACGTCGACCTAAGCTGTAGGAAAGTTGAATAGAACGTGGCGAAGACCCGAGGAACACCGTGACGGACCCGAATAAACTGCGCCCCCATGAGCTGGCTCATGAGGTGTTGCAAGACACGGCTATGGACCAAGCCCTCGACTGGCTGATCGCCCTGCAGTGCCCGCTGCCCGGGCAGCAGGCTGAATTCGAAGCCTGGCTGGCCAGCGACCCCGCGCATGTCCACGCGTTCGGCAAGGCCCAAGCCGCCTGGGGTGGCGCGCCGGTCCACAGCGCTGCTGTCGCACTGGCCGCGCCGCGCAAACCCAGCGCCTGGCGCCGGGTCAAGCCGCATTGGAAACCGCTGGCCACTGCCGCCGTGCTGTTGATCGGCCTGTTCAGCTTCAGCAACCTGCCGGTACGCCTGCAAGCCGACCACCTCACCGTGGTGGGCGAACGCCAGCGCCTGCAATTGGACGATGGCTCCAAAGTACTACTCAACACCAACTCGGCGTTTTCCAGCAGCATCAAGGACCACCAGCGCATCGCCCGCCTGTACCAGGGCGAAGCGTTTTTCGACGTCGTGCCCAGCCATGGCCTGCCCCTGGAGATCGACGCCGGCCCCGTACGCGCCAGCGTGCGCGATACCGCCTTCGCCGTGCGCTACCTCAATGGCGAAGCGCAGGTGCAAGTGCAGCGCGGCGATGTGGACCTGAGCAATACCTTCGACGATGCCCGTGTGCGCCTGAGCGCCGGTGAAAGTATCCGCATCGGGCCCAAGGGCTTTGGCCAACCCGCCAAACTGGACGCCAACAAGGACTTGGCCTGGGTGCAAGGCCGGCTGATCTTCGAAAACTGCCCGATGAGCGAAGTGCTCGCCGAGCTGCGTCGCTATTACCCCGGCTGGATCGTCAACACCAACGACCAACTCGCCAGCGTCGCCGTCACCGGCAATTACCGCCTCGACCAGCCCCTGGACGTGGTGCGTTCGCTGGCGCACATCACCTCGGCCAAGCTGTCGGAATACCCGGCGCTGGTGATCTTGAACTAAATGAGAATTATTTTTACTCGATAGCTGTCGGTGGTACGTCTCGTCTTAGCCAATGCAACTGATTCCTATTTGTCTCAGTTCGCAACTATAAGACTCGTACCCCGGAGCGCTCTCGATGTCCTCTTGTTTCAACCGCCGGTCCTCTTCGCCCGTCCTGTCCTTGCTGACGGCAGCCATCCTGTTGGCCGCTGCGCCAGTGATGACCGCCACCGCCGCCGAACCTGCCCCGCGCAGCCACGGCAATTACACCTTCAGCATCGAGCAGCAGCCGCTGGTTTCGGCACTGAACGCCTTTACCGCCGTGACCGGCTGGCAAGTCGGCCTGCCGGCGGAACTGGGCAAGGGTGTATCGTCCCCTGGCGTAAGCGGCCCGTTGTCGCCGGAAAAAGCCCTGGACCGGCTGTTGGTGGGGACCAACCTGAGCTACCGCAAACTGGGCAGCAACAGCATCGTCCTGGAAAAGCGCGCAGCGGGTGGCGCCCTCAACCTGCAACAGGTGACCATCAGCGCCACCCGTAACGAGCAGGATGTGAGCAGCGTGCCGAGCACCGTCAGCGTGCATGAGCGCGAAGCGCTGGACCGCCAGAACGTCAACACCATTCGCGAACTGGTGCGCTACGAGCCTGGCGTTTCAGTCGGCGGCGCCGGCACCCGTGCCGGTAACGCCGGTTTCAACATTCGCGGCATCGACGGCGATCGCATCCTCACCCAGGTGGACGGCGTGGAAGTGCCGGACAACTTCTTCAACGGCCCCTACGCCAAGACCCGTCGCAACTACGTCGACCCGGAAATCGTCAAGCGCGTGGAGATCCTGCGCGGCCCGGCGTCGGCCCTGTACGGCAGCAGCGCGATTGGTGGCGCGGTGAGTTACTTCACCCTCGATCCGGACGACATCATCAAGCCCGGCCAGGACGTCGGCGCGCGCCTGAAGACTGGCTACAGCTCCGCCGACGAAAGCTGGCTGACCTCCGGCACCGTCGCCGGCCGTGTGCAGGACGTCGACGGCTTGCTGCACCTGAGCCAGCGCAATGGCCACGAGATGGAGTCCTACGACGGCAACAACGCCACCGGCCTGGCCCGCACCGGCGCCAACCCGGAAGACGCACGTACGACCAATATCCTGGCCAAGCTCGGTTGGAACTACGGCGATGACAACCGCCTGGGCCTGACGTATGAAAAGTACAAGGATGATCGCGACACCAACCTCAAGAACGCCGTGGGCGGCCCGTTCAACGCCGGCCCCTTCGTCTCGAACTGGTACCGTGCCCGTACCGGCAACGACACCATTACCCGCGAACGCTTCGGCCTGGAAAACAGCATTGCCCTCGAGTCGCCGATTGCCGACCGCATCAAGACCAGCCTCAACTACCAGATTGCCAAGACCGACCAGACGACGGCCGAAATCTACCAGCCAAGTCGACGCGTATTGCGTACCCGCGAGACCTTGTACCAAGAACGGCAATGGGTGTTCGACGCCCAGCTGGACAAGGCTTTCAGCCTCGGCGAAACCGATCACCACGTCACGTACGGCACCACCCTCAAGCAGCAGAAAGTCACCGGTTCGCGCGAAGGCGCCGCCACCTGCCTGGCCGTCGGCAGTGGTTGCACGGCCATCGGCGCACCCAGCCCCTCGGCCGGTGACAGCGTGCGCAAGGCCAGCGACTTCCCAGACCCGACCATCAACACCTACTCGCTGTTTGCCCAGGACCAGATCGCCTGGAACAACTGGACCTTCCTGCCCAGCGTTCGCTACGACTACACCCAGCTCAAGCCCAAGCTGACCGAGGACTTCCTCAACGCCACCGACCCGACCCGCATTTACCCCCACGACGACAGCACCAAGACCTGGCACCGGGTCTCGCCGAAATTCGGCCTGACCTACGCGCTGACCGATCACTACACCTGGTTCGGCCAATACGCCGAAGGCTTCCGCACGCCGTCGGCCAAGGCGTTGTACGGTCGCTTTGAAAACCTCCAGCAAGGTTACGTGGTCGAGCCCAACCCGGACCTTAAGCCGGAAACCAGCAAAGGCATCGAGACCGGGATTCGCGGCAACTTCGACGCGGGCAACTTCGATGTCGCGGTGTTCTACAACAAGTACAAGGACTTCATCGACGAGGACAACACCTCGGTAAGTCCGACCGGCACGATCTTCCAACCCTTCAACATCAAACGCGCCACCATCAAGGGCATTGAAGCCAAGGGCCGCATGAACCTGGACGCCTTCGGCTCACCGCAGGGTCTGTATACACAGGGCGCCGTGGCCTACGCCTACGGCCGTAACGACGAAACCGGCCAGCCGCTCAACAGTGTCAACCCACTCAAGGGCGTGTTCGGCCTGGGTTATGACCAGGAGCAATATGGCGCCCTGGTCAGTTGGACCCTGGTCAAGAAACAGAACCGCGTCGACAAAAATACGTTCTTCTCGCCCGACGGCAACACCACCAGTGCCCCGTTCAAGACCCCAGGCTTCGGCATCGTCGACCTGACCGGTTTCTACAAGGTCACCCACGACGTGACCGTCAACGGCGGCCTCTACAACCTGACCGACAAGAAGTACTGGAACTGGGACGACGTGCGCAGCTACGACGGCGTCGGCGAAGCCGGTGTGACCTCCCCGGCCAACCTCGACCGCCTGACCCAGCCAGGTCGCAACTTTGCGATCAACGTGATCTGGGACATCTGATGAAACCCGCCTCACCCCGGCGTAATTATTCAGCGCCGGGGTGAGGATTTTTTACTGTGCCGCGTCTTCTTGTTCGTCTAGTTGATAACAGCTCTCTTTCGGGCACCCAGGCGCTTCCCTTCTCAAGGACTTTTTTCATGACCGCTTCCCCTACCGCTGAACGCCCAAGCCTGCGCTCCCAGCGCCTGAACCAGATCACCCACGAGCCACACACCAGGCTCGACGCACTGGTGAAGGCTCATGCCCCGTTTGAAACCCAAGCCAACTTCGCCCGTTTCGTGGTGGCGCAATACCTGTTCCAATCGGAACTGGTGGCCCTGTACAACGATGCCGAATTGATCAAGATCGTGCCGGACCTGGCCGAGCGCTGCCGCGCCGAAGCCGCCAAGCTGGACCTGGGCGACCTGGACACCGACGTGCCTGCACCGGTCGCCGGCGCCGTGAAAAACCCGAGCAAGGCCGAAGCCCTGGGCTGGCTGTTTGTGTCCGAAGGTTCCAAGCTGGGCGCCGCGTTCCTGATCAAGCGCGCCGTGGGCCTGGGCCTGAGTGAAACCTTCGGTGCCCGCCATCTGGGTGAGCCGGCCGGTGGTCGTGCCGAAGGCTGGAAAAGCTTCACGCGCACTCTCGACGCCCTGCCATTCAGCGCCGAAGAAGAAGCTGCTGTGGAAAAAGGCGCGATCGACGCGTTTGTACGCTTCACCGTATTGCTGGAACAGGCGTACGCTAGCGCCCCTGAATTGGCCTGACCTCCAGATTGAAATGCCATCAACTGTGGGAGGGGGCTTGCCCCCGATAGCTGAGTACCAGTCACCCTCTACAGTGACTGAACTACTGCCATCGGGGGCAAGCCCCCTCCCACAGTTGGCGCTCACTTCGCGACGTTACAAATAAACCATGACCCGCAAAACCCCATCCACCTCGAAAATCGCCCGGATCCTCTTCGGCCTGCTGGCCTACGTCAGCCTGGGCATCGGGTTGGTGGCGATTGTCATACCGGGTTTGCCCACCACCGAATTCATCCTGCTGGCCGCCTGGGCCGCCACCAAAAGCTCGCCGCGTCTCAGCGCCTGGCTGGAAAACCATCGGCTGTTCGGGCCGATCCTGTCCAACTGGCGTAACGGCAAGATCATCGCCCGGCGGGCCAAGGTCAGCGCCACCGTGAGCATGCTGCTCTGCGCCACGCTGATGCTGGTGATGCTCGACCACGGCTGGCCGATCTACCTGGCGATTGCCGGGATGAGCCTGGGCAACCTGTGGATCTGGTCACGCCCCGAACGGCTCGCACAGCCCGTATAACGGCGCGTACAGGCGCTTACGCGCCGTTCATCGCCTGCCTCTCATGTATTGATTTATGACGCCGATGTTTCAGACATAGCGCTGAATGGACTTGGCTCTGGTGCTTGCATACCCATGAGTGCATTCGTGAGTGAACCTATGTTCAACACCCTCTCCATCCGCTTGAAAATTGTGCTGCTGTCCGGTCTTTGCCTGTTGGGGGTGATAGCGCTGATCATCAGCATCAACCTCTACGAGACCGATCAGAACGACCATCTGATCAGCGATTCAAGCTCACGAATGCTCACAAGCAGCGTCCAGAACCTGCTGCAATCCAAGGCTGCCGAACAGGCGGTGCAACTTCAGAAAACCTTCGGCGAGAACCTGCTGGTGGTGACCGCCCTCGCCGACCAAGTCAAAGACCTGCGCAACCTCGCCATCAAACGCTCACTGGACCCAGGCGCCTTGCGTGAAGAACTCAACCAGAGCCTGAAAACCACCTTCGAACGCAACAGCAAGGTGCTCGGTGTCTGGCTGTCGTTCGAGCCCAATGGCCTGGATGGCAAGGACAGTGATTTCGTCGACGACAAGGCCCGCGCCTCCAACGAAAAAGGCCGTTTCTCCAGCTACTGGAACCGCGTCGGTGGTGAAGGTTTGAACACCCTCATGGTTGAGGAAGATCTGACCAAGACCACCCTCAACCTCAGCGGAACGCCCTACAACATTTGGTACACCTGTCCACGAGACACCCGCAGTATTTGTCTGCTGGACCCGTACGAAGACACGGTGACTGGCACACCGGTACTGATGACCACTATCTCCCTACCGCTGATCGTGGACGGCAAAGTGATCGGCGTGGTCGGTGTCGATATCGGGCTCAACAGCCTGCAAGCGGCGACGGACTCGGCACAAAAAGAACTGTTTGACGGTGCGGCGCACTTGGAGATCCTGTCCAGCACCGGCCTGATTGCCGCCTACAGCGGTGAATCAGACAAAGTTGGCAAAAACCTGGTCGACATTCTGGGTACCGAAGGCAAGGAAATCGTGCAACTGCTGGCCAGTGGCACCAACGTCAACCGCGAACAGGGCGATACGATCCGTGCGGTCTACCCGGTCAAACCGATTGCCGATGCAAAAGCCTGGGGCGTGGTGATCAAACTGCCCAAACACGTGATGCTTGCCGACGCCACGAAACTGCAAGGCGTGCTCGACGCCGCCCAGGCCAGCGGCACTCTCAAGGCCTTATTGGTAGGCGCCGCCGCGTGCCTGCTTGGCCTGCTGCTGATCTGGCTGACCGCCACCGGCGTGACCCGTCCGATCAACAGCGTGGCCGCCATGCTCAAGGACATCGCCAGCGGCGAAGGCGACCTCACCCAACGCCTGGCCTATGCCAAAAAGGATGAACTGGGCGAACTGGTGAACTGGTTCAACCGCTTCCTCGACAAGCTGCAACCGACCATCGCCCAAATCAAGCAGAGCATCACCGAAGCCCGGGGCACGGCGGACCAGTCTTCCGCCATCGCGCGCCAGACCAGTGAAGGCATGCAGGTGCAGTTCCGCGAAATCGACCAAGTGGCCACCGCGTCCAATGAAATGAGCGCCACCGCCCACGACGTCGCCAACAGCGCCTCGAATGCTGCCAACGCGGCACGCGGTGCCGATCAATCGGCACGCGAAGGCATGCAAATCATTGAACAGAGCACACGGGATATCACGACCCTGGCCGAGGAAGTCAGCAAGGCGGTGACGGAAGTCGAAGCCCTGGCGGTCAATAGCGAGCAGATCGGCTCAGTGCTGGAAGTGATCCGCAGTATTGCCGAGCAGACCAACCTGCTGGCCCTCAACGCCGCCATCGAAGCGGCGCGCGCCGGGGAAAGTGGCCGTGGGTTTGCGGTGGTGGCCGACGAAGTGCGCAACCTGGCCAAGCGCACCCAGGATTCGGTGGAGGAAATCCGCCTGGTGATCGAACGCATCCAGAGCGGCACCCGTGGCGTGGTGGCCACCATGCATTCGAGCCAAAGCCAGGCCCAGAGCAATGCGGGGCAGATCCATCAAGCGGTGCAGGCCCTGGGCAAGATCAGCGATGCTGTCACCGTGATCAGCGACATGAACCTGCAGATCGCCAGCGCCGCCGAACAACAAAGCGCGGTGGCCGAAGAGGTCAACCGCAATGTCTCGGCGATCCGCACCGTGACCGAAACCCTGACCGGGCAGGCGACTGAGTCGGCGGCCATCAGCAGCCAACTCAATGCCTTGGCCAGCCAGCAGATGAAACTCATGGATCAGTTCAAGGTTTAAATAACACCAAAGGAGCAATGTGGAAGGGGGCTTGCTCCCGATGGCAGAGTATCAGTCTACTTATCTGTAGCTGACACACCGCTATCGGGGGCAAGCCCCCTCCCACATGGGGTCCACGAACGGCTAAAGACCCTGCCAGGCCTGGACGAACGCCGCCACATCTTCCTTAGCCGCCGTACGCGGCGGGTTCTGCGGCGTACCCAAATAGAGGAAGCCAATCACTTCCTCATCCGCCGTCAGCCCCAGGCCTTTGGCGACGTGGGCCGAGTAGGACAACTCACCGGTGCGCCACACCGCACCAATCCCCTGGGCATACGCGGCCAGCAGGATGCCGTGGGCCGCGCAGGCGGCGGCCAGCCGTTGTTCGGACTTGGGCACCTTGAAGTGTTCCTGCAAACGGGCAATCACCACCACCACCAGCGGCGCACGCAGCGGGCCGTTCTGGGCCTTGTCGATGGCGGCTTGCGGTGCGTCCGCATCTTGCAGGCGCGCAGCCTCGGCCAGCAGCGTGCCCATTTGCTCACGGGCAGCCCCTTCAACCGTCAGGAAACGCCAAGGACGCAGCTGGCCGTGGTCGGGTGCACGCATGGCGGCGGCGAACAGCACGTCGCGCTGCTCCTGGGTCGGTGCCGGTTCCAGCAGGCGCGGCACGGAAACACGGTTGAGCAAAGCGTCGAGAGCCTGCATTGGCCACCTCCAGAAAAAAATGTGCGGTCATTCTAGCGGGAATGAATCGGATACCACCAAACGATAATTGCTCTTATTCATTGCGCCCCGCCCTGTTAGACTTTGCGCCCCTATTTTGCGCCTTCACTCAGGAAACCCGATGTTCCGTTCGCTTTTTCGCCTGTCCGCAGGGTTGCTGGCCTTGAGCCTGACTGCCTGCGATGACGCGCCCAGGTTTACCAAGGCCGAGCCGGGTGAATCACGGGCGGGCGGCGCTGCGACGGTGAACAAGCGCGACCAGAACGCGTTTTCCTTGCCCTCGGCGAACCTGTCGCCCACGCGGCGCCTGGACTTCAGCGTCGGCAACAGCTTCTTTCGCAGCCCGTGGGTGATCGCCCCGTCCACCACCACGGCGCGTGATGGCCTGGGCCCGTTGTTCAACACCAACGCCTGCCAGAACTGCCATATCAAGGACGGCCGTGGGCATCCGCCGTTGCCCGACGCACCCAATGCGGTGTCGATGCTGGTGCGCCTGTCGATTCCGGACGCTGCGCCCTACGCCAAACTCATCGAACAGATCGGCGTAGTGCCCGAGCCGGTCTACGGCGGGCAACTGCAGGACATGGCGGTGCCGGGCGTAGTGCCCGAAGGCAAGGTGCGCATGGACTACACACCGGTCAACGTGACGTTCAAGGACGGCACCGTGGTCGAGTTACGCAAGCCGGACCTGCAAATCACCCAACTCGGCTACGGCCCGATGCATCCGGACACACGCTTCTCCGCCCGCATCGCCCCGCCGATGATCGGCCTGGGCCTGCTCGAAGCCATCAGCGATGCCGATATCCTGCGCAACACCGACCCGAAGACCGCCGACAAGGAAGCCATCGTCGGCCGCGCCAATTGGGTCTGGGACGACGCCCAGCAAAAAGCCGTGCTCGGGCGTTTTGGCTGGAAAGCCGGGCAACCCAACCTCAATCAACAAAATGTTCACGCGTTCTCTGGTGATATGGGCCTCACGACTTCCCTGAGACCGTTCGATGACTGCACCGATGCCCAAGTCGCCTGCAAACAAGCCCCTAACGGCAATGGCCCCGACGGCGAGCCGGAGGTCAGCGACAATATCCTGCGTCTGGTGCTGTTCTACACCCGTAACCTGGCCGTACCGGCGCGCCGAGGCGTCAACACGCCACAGGTGCTGGCCGGTAAAAACCTGTTCTATCAAGCTGGCTGCCAGGGTTGCCACACGCCCGCGTTCACCACGGCCGCCAACGCCGCCGAACCTGAGCTGGCCAACCAAGTGATCCGCCCCTACAGCGACCTGCTGTTGCACGACATGGGACCGGGCCTCGCCGACAACCGCAGCGAATTCAAGGCCGGCGGCCGCGACTGGCGCACGCCGCCGTTGTGGGGTATCGGCTTGACGCAAACCGTGAGTGGCCACACCCAGTTCCTGCATGACGGCCGCGCTCGCAACCTGCTGGAAGCCGTGCTGTGGCACGGCGGCGAAGCACAAGCGGCGCAGCAGCATGTGTTGTCTTTTAATGCCGAGCAGCGCGCTGCGTTGCTGGCGTTCCTGAATTCTTTATAAGCTTTGCCCCAATTACAGAAGGGAGCTCGACATGTTCCGTCCCAAGTTGTTGTTCACCAGCCTTGCCGCCCTCGCCCTCGGTGCCTGCTCGCCGCAAGACCCGCAAGCCGTGACCTCGGCGGCCATCGCCAAGCAAGTGATTCTGCCCACCTACAGCCGCTGGGTTGAAGCCGACCGCCAACTGGCCGTCAGCGCCCTGGCCTACTGCCAGGGTAAAGAGAGCCTGGACACCGCGCGTGCCGACTTCCTCCACGCACAAAAGGCCTGGGCCGAGCTGCAGCCGCTGTTGATCGGCCCGCTGGCTGAAGGCAACCGTGCGTGGCAGGTGCAGTTCTGGCCGGACAAGAAAAACCTGGTCGGTCGCCAGGTCGAGCAACTGGTCGCCAGCCAGCCGCAGATCGACGGTGCCGCCCTGGCCAAGTCCAGCGTGGTGGTGCAAGGCCTGTCGGCCTACGAATACATCCTCTACGACGCCAAGACCGATATCGCCGACGACGCCCAAAAGGCCCGTTACTGCCCACTGCTGATGGCCATCGGTGATCGCCAGAAGGCGCTCGCCGAAGAGATCCTGGCCAGCTGGAACAGCACCGACGGCATGCTCGCGCAGATGACCAAGTTCCCGAACCAGCGCTACGCCGATTCCCACGAAGCCATTGCCGATCTGCTGCGCGTCCAAGTGACCGCACTGGACACCCTGAAGAAAAAGCTCGGCACGCCGATGGGCCGCCAGACCAAGGGTATCCCGCAGCCTTTCCAGGCCGATGCGTGGCGTAGCCAGTCGTCCCTGCAAAGCCTGCAAGCCAGCCTCGCGGCGGCCCAGACCGTGTGGGTCGGCGTCGACAACAAAGGCCTGCGCGGCCTGCTGCCGTCCGAGCAGAAACCGTTGGCTGACAAGATCGACGCCGCCTACGCCGCGTCCCTGAAACTGTTCGACAGCAACCCGCGCACCCTCAACGAGCTGCTGGCCGACGATGCCGGGCGCCAGCAGCTCAACGATATCTATGACAGCCTCAACGTCGTCCACCGCCTGCACGAAGGCGAATTGGCCAAGGCGCTGGGCATCCAACTGGGCTTCAATGCCAACGACGGTGACTGATGATGCTCAGGCGACAGGCTTTGGCCGTTGGTAGCGTGCTGCTCAGCGCACTCACGTTGGGTGGCTGGACGCTGTTCAAAAGTAAAGACAAGGGCCCGCTGCTGCTCTCGGCGCGGGATGATGCGGACGGCAAGCACTACGCCGTGGGCTATCGCCTGGACGGCAAGCCGGTGTTTGCCACCCAGGTCGGCCAGCGCTGCCACGACATCATCAACCACCCGACGTTGCCGATTGCGCTGTTTGTCGCCCGTCGCCCGGGCACCGAGAGTTACCTGATCGACCTGCGGGATGGCGCGTTGCTGCAAACCATCACCTCGAAGGCCAACCGGCACTTCTATGGCCACGCGGTCATTCACAAGAGCGGCGACTGGCTGTACGCCACCGAAAACGATACGTCCGACCCTGGCCGCGGCCTGCTCGGCGTGTACACGTTCGAAGGCGAACGGCTGGTGCACACTGGCGAAATCTCCACCCACGGTATCGGTCCGCACCAGGTGTCGTGGATGCCCGACGGCGAAACCCTGGTGGTGGCCAACGGCGGCATTCGCACCGAAGCCGAAAGCCGCGTGGAGATGAACCTCAACGCCATGGAACCGAGCTTGGTGCTGATGCAGCGTGACGGTACGCTGATCAGCAAGGAAACCCTCGGCCAGCAGATGAACAGCGTGCGCCATATGGGGATCGCCAGCGACGGCACCATTCTCACCGGGCAGCAGTTCATGGGGCCGTCCCAGGAACGCTCCGAGTTGTTGGCGATCAAGCGTCCAGGGCAGCCCTTCGTGGCATTCCCGGTGGCCGATGAACAGCTGCAGGCCATGGGGCACTACACCGCCAGCGTTGCAGTGCACAGCGAGCTGCGCTTGGTGGCGTTGACCGCACCGCGTGGCAACCGCTTCTTCATCTGGGACATGGACAGCGGCGAACTGCGGCTTGATGGGCCGCTGCCCGACTGTGCCGGTGTCGGTGCCGTAGACGATGGGTTTGTCGTGACGTCGGGACAAGGGCGTTGCCGGTTCTACGACTGCCGCCAGAACCCACTGCTTGCAAAACCGTTGGAGCTGCCGGCGGGGCTCTGGGATAACCATCTGCATCTGATCTAACGCCGGGACTCTCTTCAGCGCCTTAGCGCCTGGGCTGACGCCCTGGCGCATGCCCCTCCCTCAGCAACACTCCGCATTTTTCCTACAGCAAATATGAAAAAACCTTTCATTTAGAGATCTGTATTCCTACAGAAACTCGCGAATTTACTGCTTATTGCCCCCGCCTTTCTCGTGAAAACTTCGGCGCTCAGCGTGTCGTCGGATGGTCCTGCCTGCGCGTCCTTCATGCAACACCTCACTCGCCTCACTATAAGGAACCAGCTATGCCGGGCCGTCGGATGCTTACCATGCTCAGTATCGTCCTGTTAGTCGTACTGATGCTTGCCAGCTACAAGGCGTTTTGGGTTTACCAACAGCTGCAGATCCTGCATGCGCCAAAGCCGCCCGTGAGCGTGGCGGTCTCCAACGCATTCGAAAAGCGCTGGCAGCGCCAGTTGCCGGCGGCTGGCACGTTCAAGGCATTGCAAGGTATCAATTTAAGTATCGAAGTCCCCGGCGTGGTCACCCAGCTGCACTTCGAGTCAGGGCAAAGGGTCGATGCGGGCCAACCGTTGTTGCAACTTGAGCACCAGACCGAACAGGCCGAATTGGACATGGCACGGGCCGACCAACGTTTGGCCCGGCAGAATTTCGAACGCGGCAAGGAGCTGGTGACGATCAACGCCATTTCCCGAGGTGAGTACGATCGACTGAGTGCAGAGCTCACGCGGCACAATGCCCTCGTTGCGCAACGCAGCGAAGCACTGAAAAAGAAATCTATCGTCGCCCCTTTCAGCGGCATCATCGGTATTCGCCAAGTGGATCTGGGTGACTTCCTGCAAAGCGGTACGGTGATCGCCAGCCTGCAGGACACCAGCAGTCTTTACGTTGATTTCCATGTCCCTGAGCAAGCCGCCCAATTGATCACGATCGGCCAGTCGGTTCAGGTTGAAGTCTCCGCGCGCCCCGGTGTTTTCAGCCTCGCCAGCGTCAGCGCCATCAACCCGATCGTTGATGACAGCACGCGAAATGTATTGGTGCGGGCGACCCTGGCAGACCCGCCCAAAAATGTGCTGCCAGGCATGTTCGCTGACCTGCGGATACAGCTGGCCGACCCGCAATTGCACACGGTGGTTGCGGAAAGCGCGATCACGTTCAGCCCCTACGGCCAATACGTGTACGTTGTGGCCCCCCCCGATAACACCCAGGAGCATGGGGTGCAGGAAGACGGCACGCCCGTGCTGATCGCCGAGCGGCGCTTGATCCAAAGCAGCGAGCGACGCGATGGCCTTGTCGTGGTCGACAAGGGCCTGCACAAGGGTGAACAAGTCGTCACTGCCGGTCAGAACAAGCTGGTGCACGGTACGCCGGTCCATATCAGCATCGACAGGAATCAACCGGACGACCTGCCCCAGGCGACCTATCGGGAAAACGAAGAATGACGATCACCGACCTGTTCATTCGCCGCCCCGTACTTGCGCTGGTGGTGAGTCTGTTAATTGTGTTGCTGGGCTGGCAGGCGTACGGAAAATTGCCGTTGCGCCAGTTCCCACAGATGGAAAGTGCGCTGATCACGGTGACCACGGTCTCTCCAGGCTCAAGTGCCGAGAGTGTTCAAAGCTACATCACCCAACCGTTGCAGAAGAGCCTGGCCAGCGCGCAAGGCATCGATTACATGAAGTCTTCCAGTCGCCAGAACATTTCGATCATCTCGATCTACGGGCGAGTCGGCGCCGACAGCGACCGCTTGTTCACGGAGCTGCTGGCCAAGACCAATGAAGTCAGGAACCAGTTACCGCGCGAGATTGACGACCCGATACTGAGCAAGGTCGCGGCTGACAATACCGCGTTGATGTACCTGAGCTTTTCCAGCGAAACCATGAACAACGCCCAGATCACTGACTACCTGAGTCGTGTGATTCAACCTCGGCTGGTGACCCTGCCGGGCATGGCCGAAGCGCAGATCATCGGCAACCAGAGCTTTGCCATGCGCCTGTGGCTGGACCCTATAAAACTCGCTGGTTTTGGTTTGAGCGCCAGTGAGGTGACGCAGGCGATCAAGCGCTACAACGTGCAGCCCACCGCAGGTGATGTGACAGGTGAATATGTCGTCACCAGCATCCAGACCAACACCGAACTCCATTCGGTAGAGGGGTTTAATGCGATCCCCCTGAAAACCAAGGGCGACAGCCAGGTGCGCCTGGGTGACGTGGCACGCGTGGAATTGGGTTCCCAGAACTACGACAGTTTCAGTACGTTCAATGGCATCCCTGCACTCTACATCAGCATCAAACCGGCCCCCGACGCCAACCCCTTGGAGTTGGCCAAGCACGTTCGCGAATTGCTGCCGCAGCTGCAATCGCAGATCCCACCTGGCCTGGACGTGGACATCGCCTACGACTCGACGCTGTACATCAACGCCTCTATCGACCAGGTGCTGTCCAGCCTGGTGGAGGCCATCGTGATCGTGGTGTTGGTGGTTTTTTTGTTCCTGGGTTCGCTGCGCTCAGCGGTAATTCCAGTCGTCACTATTCCGCTGTCACTGATTGGCACGCTGTTTTTCATGCAAGTGATGGGATACTCCATCAACGTTCTGACCCTGCTGGCCATGGTTCTGGCGATCGGCCTGGTCGTCGATGACGCCATCGTGGTGATGGAAAACATTCACCGGCACATCGAAAGGGGTAAATCCCCTCTTGAAGCGGCTATCCGGGGTGCGAGAGAGATATGTGTGCCGGTGCTGTCCATGACCATCACACTGGCTGCGGTGTATACCCCTATCGGTTTCCTGCAAGGCCTTACGGGCGCCTTGTTCAAGGAGTTCGCCCTGACGCTCGCCGGTGCCGTGGTGATTTCCGGTATCGTCGCGCTGACCCTGTCACCGATGATGTGCGCGGTGTTGCTACGCCCCGAGGAACAGCCCAAGGGCCTGTTCCTGATCCTGGACCGCTTCTTTAATGCGTTGAGAAAAAGCTATCAGCAACGCCTGCATCAGATCATGAAAGCGCAGTCGGTGGTCTTGGTGTTTGCCCTGGTCATACTCGGCCTGATTCCCGTAATGCTCATGTTCACCCTTTCGGAACTGGCGCCCGATGAGGACAAGGGCCTGATATTCATCCTTTCCAGTGCGCCGCAGCCGACCAACCTTGCCTACCTGAATACGTATACCCAAGCATTTATCGAGCCGTTCAAGACGCTGCCCGAATACCAGGCTTCGTTCCAGATCAACGGCCTGGACGGTGTTCATTCAGGTGTCGGTGGGTTTCTACTCAAACCCTGGAATGAGCGTGACCGCACACAGATGCAGGTACTCGCCCCCCTGCGCGAAAAATTGGACCGTATCCCCGGCCTGCAGGTCTTCGCGTTTAACCTGCCGTCCCTGCCAGGAGGGGGTGAGGGCCTGCCCTTCGGCTTCGTGCTCAGTTCCCAGCAAGACTATGAGTCGATGATGAGCGTGGCCGAACGTATCAAGCAACGTGCAATAGACTCAGGAAAATTTGCCTACGTGGATATCGACCTGGCGTTCGACCGCCCCGAAGTGGTGATCGACATCGACCGGACCAAAGCCGCGCAAATGGGGGTATCCATGGAAGAGCTGAGCCTGACCCTGGCGACCCTGCTGGCTGAAACGGAAATCAACCGATTCAGCATTGATGGCCACCTCTACAAGGTGATTGCCCAGGTCGAGCGCACCTACCGAGACAATCCACAATGGCTGAGCCACTACGCAGTCAAAAACGCCGACGGTCAATTGCTCCCCCTTTCGACATTAATCAAAGTATCCAGCCAACAGGTGCGACCACGGCAGTTGAATCAGTTCCAACAGCTCAATTCAGTCATCGTTTCAGGGTTTCCGATTGTCGGCATGAGTCATGCGCTCGAAACCCTGCAAGCAATCGCCCAAGAGGAGGCGCCACCGGGCTACACCTTCGATTACAGCAATGCTACCCGCCAGTTTGTTCAGGAGGGGAACGCGCTGTGGGGCACCTTCGGCCTGGCGCTGGCGATCATCGGCCTGGTATTGGCCGCACAGTTCGAAAGCCTGCGCGATTCGTTGGTGATACTGGTGACGGTGCCACTGTCGATAGCCGGGGCGTTGATCGCGCTGTTCCTGGGCTGGTCCACCCTGAACATCTATACGCAAATCGGTTTGGTCACGTTAATAGGCCTGATCAGTAAGCACGGTATCCTCATCGTCGAATTTGCTAACCAACTGCGCAAGGAACAGGGCCTTTCACCGCGCGCCGCCGTCGAGGAGGCAGCAGCAATCCGTCTGCGACCTATTCTGATGACCACCCTGGCAACCGTGCTGGGGGTGATCCCGCTGATTTTGTCCAGCGGCGCAGGCGCCGTCAGCCGATTTGATATTGGCCTGGTGATCGCCACCGGCATGTCGATCGGGACATTATTTACCTTGTTCGTCCTGCCATCGGTGTACGCGGCATTGACCAAAGCCGACCCTGCGGCTCGAACAGTTGGCAGCACATCCCCGCACTGATTCACTGGAAAGGGCTGACAGCCCTTTCTCACCTTTTACAACTGACAATCGGTGAGTTCCAGCCTGCCACCGACGGTAAAACTTACCCGCTGGAATACCTCCGACACTCGGAGTATGTTCCGGATGTGCCTGTCTTCGTCTGCCCCAGTTTTTCCAAGGAACCGGAATATGCTGCGCCGTCGCCTGCTGATCATGTTGGGTGTTGTCCTGTTAATTGTCCTGCTGCTGGCGGGCTATAAAGCCTTTTCCATCTATCAGCAAATCCAGGTCTTCTCCAAACCCAAGCCACCCGTGAGTGTGGCCGTCGCCACGGCGACCGAGCAGCCCTGGCAACTACGCCTGCCCTCGGTGGGTACGCTCAAAGCCTTGCAAGGGGTCAACCTGAGCCTGGAGGTTGCCGGCACAGTCAAGGACGTGCAGTTCGCGTCCGGGCAGAAGGTCAAGGCCGGGCAGCCGCTGGTGCAACTCGACAGCGCAGTGGAAAGCGCCCTGCTGGAAACCGCCCAGGCCGACCTCGGCCTGGCCCAGCTGGACTACGGTCGCGGCAGCCAACTGGTCGGCAGCCAAGCCATCTCCAAAGGCGAGTTCGACCGCCTCTCCGCGCAACTGCAAAAGAACAAGGCCACGGTCAATCAGCTCAAGGCGTCGTTGGCGAAAAAGCACATCGTCGCGCCATTCAGCGGCACCATCGGCATTCGCCAAGTGGACGTAGGCGACTACCTGGCCAGCGGCACGGTGATCGCCACCTTGCAGGACATCAGCAGCCTCTACGTCGACTTCTATATCCCCGAGCACTCCGTGCCCAAAGTCGCCCTTGGGCAGGCCGTTCAGGTCGCCGTCTCGGCTTACCCGGGCGAACCATTCCCCGGCAGCGTCAGTGCGATCAACCCCAAGGTCGAGAACAGCACGCGCAATGTGCTGGTGCGCGCCACCCTGGCCAACCCGGAGGGCAAGCTGCTGCCCGGCATGTTCACCAGCCTGGACGTGCTGCTGCCCAATCCCGCCGCGCAGATCGTGGTGCCGGAAGGCGCGATTACCTACACCCTCTACGGCAACTCGGTGTACGCCGTGGCCGAGAAAAAAACCGAGAGCGGCGAGGTGGAAAAGGATGCCGATGGCAAGCCGCTGCTGATCGCCGAACGGCGGTTCGTCGAGACCGGTGAGCGGCGCGGCGGCCTGGTGCTGGTGAGCAAGGGCCTGAAAGCCGGCGAGCAGGTGGTCAGCGCCGGCCAGCTGAAGCTGGACAACGGCACGCCCATTGCCATCAGCCCGGACAAAAACCTGCCGGCAGGGCACTGAGCCATGAAGTTCACCGACGTCTTTATTCGCCGGCCCGTGCTGGCCATGGTGGTCAGCCTGCTGATTGTGCTGCTGGGTTTCCAGGCTTACAGCAAGCTGCCGCTGCGCCAGTATCCAAGCATGGAGAACGCCCTGATCACGGTGACCACCGCCTACCCCGGTGCGAACGCCGAGACCATCCAGGGCTATATCACCCAACCCCTGCAACAAAGCCTGGCCAGCGCCGAAGGCATCGACTACATGACCTCGGTGAGTCGCCAGAACTTCTCGGTGATCTCGATCTATGCGCGCATCGGCGCCAACAGCGACCGCCTGTTTACCGAATTGCTGGCCAAGGCCAACGAGGTCAAGAACAAGCTGCCCCAGGATGCCGAGGACCCGGTGCTGAGCAAAGAAGCCGCCGACGCCTCGGCGCTGATGTACATCAGCTTCTCCAGCGGGCAACTAAGCAATCCACAGATCACCGACTACCTGTCTCGGGTGATCCAGCCCAAGCTCGCCACCCTGCCCGGCATGGCCGAAGCGGAGATCCTCGGCAACCAGGTATTCGCCATGCGCATCTGGCTCGACCCGGTGAAACTCGCCGGTTTCGGCCTCAGCGCCAGCGACATCACCGACGCCGTGCGCCGCTACAACTTCCTGTCCGCCGCCGGCGAGGTGAAGGGCGAGTTCGTGGTCACCAGTATCAACGCCAACACCGACCTCAAGTCCGCCGACGCATTTGGCGCGATCACGGTGAAAACCGCCGGCGACAGCCGTGTGCTGCTGCGGGACGTGGCCCGGGTGGAAATGGGCGCGGAAAACTACAACGCCATCAGCTCATTTGGCGGCACGCCGTCGGTGTACATCGGTATCAAGGCCACGCCCAGCGCCAACCCATTGGATGTGATCAAGGAAGTGCGCAAGATCATGCCGGAGCTGGAATCCCAGCTGCCGCCCACCCTCAAGGCCGAAATTGCCTATGACGCCACGCTGTTTATCCAGGCGTCCATCAACGAAGTCGTCAAGACGCTGTTTGAAGCGGTACTGATCGTGATTGTGGTGGTGTTCCTGTTCCTCGGTGCCCTGCGGTCGGTGGTGATCCCGGTCATCACGATCCCGCTGTCGATGATCGGCGTGCTGTTTTTCATGCAGTTGATGGGCTATTCGATCAACCTGCTGACCCTGCTGGCGATGGTCCTGGCCATCGGCCTGGTGGTGGACGATGCCATCGTGGTGGTGGAAAACATCCACCGGCATATCGAAGACGGCAAGACGCCTCTGGATGCAGCGCTGGAAGGCGCACGGGAAATCGCGCTGCCGGTGGTGTCGATGACCGTCACCCTGGCGGCGGTGTATGCGCCGATTGGCTTTCTCGAAGGGCTCACGGGTGCGCTGTTCAAGGAATTCGCCCTCACCCTCGCCGGTGCAGTGATCATTTCCGGCATCGTCGCCCTGACGCTGTCGCCGATGATGTGCGCGCTGTTGTTGCGTCACGATGAAAACCCTTCGGGCCTGGCTCACCGCCTCGACCGGATCTTCGACAGCCTCAAGCGCCGCTACCAGAGCATGCTGCACGGCACCCTGAACACGCGGCCGGTGGTGATCGTGTTTGCGTTGATCGTGCTGTGCCTGATCCCGGTGTTCCTCAAGTTCACCCAGTCGCAACTGGCGCCTGACGAAGACCAAGGCATCATCTTCATGATGGCCAGCGCGCCGCAGCCGACTAACCTGGACTACCTCAACACCTACACAGACGAGTTCATCAAAATCTTCAAGGAGTTCCCGGAGTACTACTCGTCGTTCCAGATCAACGGCTTCAACGGTGTGCAATCGGGCATCGGCGGTTTTCTGCTCAAGCCGTGGAACGAGCGCGACCGCACCCAGATGCAAATCCTGCCCGAGGTACAAAAGCGCCTCGAGCAGATTCCCGGCCTGCAAGTGTTCGGCTTCAACCTGCCCTCTTTGCCGGGCACGGGCGAAGGCTTGCCGTTCGGCTTTGTGATCAACACGGCCAACGACTATGAGTCGTTGCTCGATGTGGCCAACCGAGTGAAAAAGCGCGCGATGGCGTCGGGCAAGTTTGCCTTTGTCGATATCGACCTGGCATTCGACAAACCCGAAGTGGTGGTGGATATCGACCGTGCCAAGGCGGCGCAGATGGGCGTGTCGATGCAGGACCTCGGCGGCACCCTGGCGACGTTGCTCGCGGAGGCGGAAATCAACCGGTTCACCCTGGATGGACGCAGCTACAAAGTGATTGCCCAGGTCGAGCGTGCCTACCGCGACAACCCCGACTGGCTGAACAACTACTACGTGAAAAACGCCCAGGGCGAGTTGCTGCCACTCTCGACCCTGATCACGGTGACGGACCGCGCCCGCCCCCGGCAGCTGAACCAGTTCCAGCAACTCAACTCGGCGCTGATCTCGGGTTTTCCCATCGTCAGCATGGGCGAGGCCATCGACACCGTGCGCCAGATCGCCCTTGAAGAAACCCCGCCCGGCTATGCGTTCGACTACAGCGGCGCGTCCCGGCAATTTATCCAGGAAGGCACGGCGCTGTGGGTCACCTTTGGCCTGGCCCTGGCGATTATCTTCCTGGTGCTGGCGGCGCAGTTCGAGAGTTTCCGTGACCCGTTGGTGATTCTGGTGACAGTGCCGTTGTCGATCTGCGGGGCGCTGATTCCGCTGTTCCTGGGTTGGTCAAGCATGAACATCTACACCCAGGTCGGTTTGGTGACGCTGATCGGTTTGATCAGTAAGCACGGGATCCTGATCGTGGAGTTCGCTAACCAACTGCGCAAAGACAAGGGCCTGACGCCACGCCAGGCGGTGGAAGAAGCCGCAGCGATTCGCTTGCGACCGGTGTTGATGACCACCGCGGCGATGGTGTTCGGCATGGTGCCGCTGATTTTCGCCACGGGTGCGGGCGCGGTCAGCCGGTTTGATATCGGTATGGTGATTGCGACAGGGATGTCGATCGGCACGCTGTTTACATTGTTTGTGCTGCCTTGCGTGTATACCTTGCTGGCCAAACCGGATAAGGCCTGACCTGCAGGCAAAAAAAAGGGCCTCGCATCGCAAGGCCCTTTTTCGGGGGTTTGAATCGTTTCAACTCTGCGGCCTCATCCCTTGAGACATTCCAAACATGAACAGCAACAACTCATGATCAGGCTTGACCGCCACACTGGTCTTGGCGACGCGCGGCAACAGGCATTGCCCGCCACCCTGCGTCGCACTGAGCACCTGTGTGCGGGGCTGTTCCCACGCCGCCAGCGCCAAGGCTGCAACGCCCAGCGCCCCGACCAGGAACAAACCTCGTGCTATTTCTAGCTTCATCTGGTTAAACCCTTGATAGCGCTGCCAAACGCCGTCTCATAAAAATAGCTGAGTTTCTTCCAGTCGGTATCGTTCCACGACGAATGGCGGCGCAATTGCAGCATGTCATGGGAGGCCGCCCGATAAGCGGTCAAACGCTGGCGGCATTTCTCGAAATCCAGCAGCGCCACTTCCACGTTGGCCGAGTCACCTTCGCCCGTCACCCGCACGAAAATATGCTTGATGTACAGGCAGCCATGCTGCCAACGGCCCTTGTGCATACGCGCCAGGGTGCCGGCCAATTCCTTGAGCAGACGCTCGTGAACCAACTCGCCGTACTGTTCGCGGCCACCGGCGGCGTACCAGTTTTCGATTTCGTCGAAACCGTCGAGAGAGGCGGTGACCAACAACGCCTTCCATTGGTGCTCGGGGTCGCGGCGCGCCTCGCAAAACACCATCTCCGGCACTCGCACATCCAACAGGCGCAGGCCCTTGATGGCATCGCGCTCGCGCAACACCGTGGGGCGGCCGAACGGGTGCAACCAGCTGCGGTAGATATGCCCAGTCTGGCGTTTGCTGTAGAGCAAGCGTCCATTGGGGCCCATGACCCGTTGCACGCCACTTTCACCGCCACGCCGACGGTTAGGCTCCTCGACCCACTCGCCCTGCTGGCGCCAGAAATAATCGAATCGCTCTTCGGGAGCTACGTGACTGCCCGCTACGCACTCAACTGCCATCCTGTTACCTCTTGCGCAATACATAGACTCGCCACATGGCGTAGAGCGGTATGAAGTCCAGGGACTCCTGGACACGGAAACCCGCTTCCTCGAATTCTGTTTCAACAGTAGCAGCCGGTAACACAAACCGGTTTTGGTAACCTTCCTGCTCACCCTTGTTGCGACGTTTTACTTCGGCGCGCTTGCGTTTCCAGGCCTTGAAATTGCCATCCACCCACAGCGAAATGATGACGCTGTCGCGGGTAACACGCTGAAATTCCCGCAGTATCGCTAGCCTGTGCGCCGGATCACCAATATGGTGCATCAGGCGCATGCAGAAGATGCTGTCGACCGAGTTATCTGGCAAATCGATATCAAAGGCAGATGTCTGCAAGGGGCGTACCCGTTTCACCACGTCCGCCGGTTGGGCGATTGTGGCGACCTTCAACATCGACGCTGAATTGTCGGCACCGATAATCACACGGTTGGGCTTCTCCGCCAGCAACGGCCAGAACCGCCCGGCCCCGCATGGCAAGTCCAGCACCAACCCCGGCTCACCGGCCATGGCCAGCGCACCGCGCGCTAATTGCTCGTCGCGTTTGTGGGACAGCCGGCGAGCCAGATTGTCCTGATGCTTGAGCAAATAATTCTGCGCGTGCTCGTCGTCGTACTTTTCGGAAAATTCGAGTTTGATCGGGGTAGACATCACTGATCTCCAGTTACTGATGCCTACAACCTTAAGCAGTGAACTGTGATCAACAGGTCAACCAGTTGTGAAAAACTTGTCCTGTCCAATCCCATACATTTCAAGACTTTACAGACACAAGCAATGGCATGGGGCCATCTTCGCCGAATAGCGGGGATCTCTGGCAGGATTGCGGCAGAGGGTAGAGTCAGGCGTTGACCTGACTCAATTGCACATGAAAGCGACAGCCGTTGGGCTCCATGGTGCTGAGGCTGACGCTCCAGCCCTGGTTTTCGCAGATCCGCTGGACCAGCGACAAGCCCAAGCCCAAGCCTTCACCGCGTTTCTCGTTGCCGCGCACGAAGGGCTCGAACATCGCTTCGCGCTTGTCTTCCGGAATGCCCACTCCGGAGTCTTCCACCACAAAACCGCTCGGCTCCAACGTGAGGCGGATAAAGCCGTGTTCGGTGTAGTGCAAGGCGTTGCGTAACAGGTTGCCCATTACCGCATGCAGGAAGGTGGTGTTGTAGCGCGTGTCCAGGGGGTTACCCGGCTGGTAGATCAGTTCCAGGCCTTTACGCTCGATTTGTTCACGCCAGATGCCGAGTAAGTCGTCGGCGACCTGCGGCAACGTCACCTGTGGCGACATTGACGCATTGTCGTGTTCGGCGCGGGCAAGCATCAGGAAGGTTTGCACCAGCTCACGCATCTCTTCACACGCCCGGGCAATACGCTGTACCTGGTTACGCCCACGCTGATCGATGGCCGGGTTTTCCAGCAACAGTTCGCAGGAGCTGGCCAATACCATCAACGGCGTGCGTAATTCGTGGCTTACATCGCTGGTAAACATCTGCTCGCGGAACAGCGCCTGACGGAGCCTTCCCAGCGTGGCATCAAAGGCCACGGCCAGCTCACCCACTTCATCCGCCGCGTAGTCCGGCGCCAGGGGCGGTGCCAGGCCCAGCAACTGGTCACGGTGACGTACCTGGCGGGCCAGACGCACGACCGGTGCCATCACTTTGCGCGCCAGCACCCAACCCAGGAACACCGCCAGCGCCAGGCTGAGGACGAAGCCCACCAGCACGACCGCAAACAGCACCCGCTCGCGTTCTTCGAAATCGCTTTGATCCTGCAGCAGCACATAGCGCCTGCCGTCGACGACTTCGACCATGGCGTGGTACGACAGCGTCTCGCGGAATACTTCATGGAACCCAGGCTCAAGGTGCCGCAAATCCTTGGGCAACTCGAAGTCGCCAGGCCCACCGCTGAAATAAAACAGTTGGTCCGGCTCGGGCCGGTGCCGCCAGTCCTCGACCGTGTCCATCAGCAGCAGACGCTGCAAGTCACCGCCCAGGCCCGCCGAGATCAACTTTTCTTCGACCAAGTGCACAGTCGCCACGATGCCCATGGCAAAGGCGCCCGCCACCAACGCACTCATCAAGGCAAAGGCGATGATGATCCGCTGGGAAAGGCTTTGCTTAAACTCCATCACGACCCTCGGCCAGGCGATAACCCACGCCATGCACCGTTTGCAGCAACGGTTTGGCGAACGGCTTATCGATCACTTGGCGCAATTGGTGAACGTGGCTGCGCAGGCTGTCGCTGTCCGGGCAGTCATCGCCCCACAGGGCTTCTTCGAGAATTTCGCGGCGCAGCACGTGCGGGCTCTTCTGCATCAGGACCGCCAGCAGTTTCAGGCCGACCGGGTTGAGCTTGAGCAGGCGCCCCTCGCGGGTGACTTCCAGGGTGTCGAGGTCGTAGCTCAGGTCACCCACCTGCAGGGCGCGGCGACCGCCGCCCTGGGCACGACGCAGCACGGCTTCGATACGCGCGGCCAGTTCCGACAGGGCAAACGGCTTGAGCAGGTAGTCATCGGCACCGGACTTGAAGCCCTGTAGCCGGTCGTCGAGTTGGTCGCGGGCGGTGAGCATGATCACCGGCGTGTCACGGCGGGCGTCTTCACGCAGGCGCTTGCACAGGGTGTAGCCGTCGATGCCGGGCAGCATGATGTCGAGCACGATCAGGTCGTAATGCTCGGTGGCGGCCAGGTGCAGGCCTGACAAACCGTCCTGCGCACAGTCCACGGTATAGCCCTTCAAACCCAGGTAATCCGCCAGGTTGGCGAGGATATCGCGGTTGTCTTCAACCAATAAAATTCGCATGGGCAGTGTCTCCGTACGCGGTAACGGCCGTGTTGGCTCGCGCAGCTTAAGGCCAAGTGGGGCTCAGGGATAGAGCTGAAAGGCCTGTCGATAAAGCTTTTCAACTGATTGTATTGTCGAACGAGTTTTTCACTATAGCTTCACAAACTGACTACAGTGTCAGGGCGAAGATCGCCTCCCATTGATATAAGGAACATAGACATGGGTTTGTTCAAAACAGCGCCAATGCGCTATTTGCTGTTGGTAACCGGTGCCTGGCTGGTTGTTTTCTTGCTCACACGCAGCGTACTGCTCATCACTCACCTGGACGAGGTCGGAGGCAACTTACTGCCGGTGTTTGGTGTGGGTTTGCTCTACGACTTGGGTTTTCTAGCCTACGCGGCCCTGCCACTGGGGCTGTACCTGCTGCTATGCCCGCCCGCCCTGTGGCGCCGCCGTGGGCACCGTTGGTTCCTGCAGGCAGTGCTGACTGTCAGCCTGTTCGCCATGTTGTTTACTTCGGTTGCCGAATGGTTGTTCTGGGATGAATTCGGCGTGCGCTTCAACTTTATCGCCGTCGATTACCTGGTGTATTCCGATGAGGTGTTGAACAACCTGTTGGAGTCCTACCCGATCGGCAAACTGCTCAGCCTGCTGGCGATGCTGGCCATTGTGCTGAGCCTGGCCCTGCGCAAGCCATTCAACGCAGCGATGAGTGCCCCGCTGCCGGCGATGCGTGGTCGTCTGCTGAACGCCCTCGCCTTGCTGGTCGTCACCGGCCTGAGCCTGCAACTGATCAGCCAGGACAGCCCGCGCACGCAGGGCGGCAATGCCTACAAGAACGAGTTGGCGAGCAATGGCCCGTATCAGTTCTTTGCCGCCTTCCGTAATAACGAGCTGGATTACCCGCAGTTCTACAAAACCCTGCCGACGGACATCGTGGCCCGACAACTGCGCGCTGAACTCAGCGAACCCAACGCCCGCTTCATCGGCCAGGACCCGCTGGATATCCGCCGCGCCATCACCAACCCAGGCACACTACGTAAACCCAACATCGTGCTGGTGACCATCGAAAGCTTCAGCGCCAAGTACCTGGGCAGTAATGGCGATGGCCGCAACCTCACGCCTAACCTGGATGCGCTGCGCAAACAGAGCCTGTATTTCAATAACTTCTACGCCACCGGCACCCGCACCGATCGCGGTCTGGAGGCAATCACCCTGGCAATTCCACCCACGCCTGGGCGCTCGATCGTCAAGCGCATCGGCCGGGAAAGCGGCTTCGCCAGCCTCGGCCAACACCTCAGCGCCATTGGCTATGACAGTGTGTTCGTCTACGGCGGGCGTGGTTACTTTGACAATATGAATGCGTTCTTCAGCGGTAACGGTTATCGGGTCGTCGATCAGAGCAGCGTGCCTGAATCGGAGATCTCGTTTAAAAACGCCTGGGGCATGGCCGACGAGGATCTGTATAAACAGACCCTCAAGCTGGCCGATGCCGACTACGCCAAACAGCAGCCGTTTTTGTTGCAACTGATGACCACGTCCAACCATCGCCCCTACACCTACCCGGACGGGCGCATCGATATCAAATCCGGCAACGGCCGTGATGGCGCGGTGAAATACACCGACCATGCCATCGGCGAGTTCCTGGAGGCAGCGCGCCAGAAGCCGTGGTTCGATAACACGATTTTCGTGTTCGTCGCCGACCACACGGCCGGCAGCGCGGGCAAGGAAGACTTGCCTATCACCAACTACCAGATTCCACTGTTCATCTATGCGCCCAAGCTGATCGATGCTCGGGAAACCGCGCAACTGGCCAGCCAGATCGACCTGGCGCCAACCTTGCTGGGCCTGATCAACCTGAGCTACGAATCAACCTTCTTCGGCCGCAACCTGTTGCAGGACAACCCGCTGCCACCGCGCGTAGTGGTCGGTAACTACCAACACCTGGGTTTGTTTGACGGCACTGACCTGGCGATCCTCAGCCCACGCCTGGGTCTGCGTCGCCACGATCAAGCCTTGGGCGAGAGCCAGGAGCTGCGGGTCGGCAGCGAGGACGCGTTGATCCAACGGGCGATCACCTACTACCAAGCCGCCAGTTACGGGTTCAAGCAGCAATTACTTGGATGGCGAGCCCCCAAGGACGAGGCTCCGGTACTCAGCAAGCGTTAACGAACACGTCCCGTGCCGTTCGGTACGGGATTCTTCAATCAGGGTTCGTCATGCAGTCCACACTCGCGGCGCCGGCTTCCAAGCCGCTCAATCTTTGGCTGTGCTTGGGCATACCCGCCGGTGCCGCGCTCCTGATGCTGTTGCTGGAGCTGACATCGCTGGACATGGACCTCGCCAAGCGTTTCTACAATGCGGCGGATGGCGGCTTCATCGGGCGTTACAGTTTCTTCCTTGAAGACATCCTGCATGACCGTGCCAAGCAATTGGTCATCCTGTTTTCGGTCCTGGCGATTCTAGGGCTCGTCGGCACCTTCATCCTGCAACGGCTCAAGCCTTATCGCCGCGAACTGGTCTGCCTGGTCCTGTCCCTCGGCCTGGCGACGGCCTTCGTCTCGCCGTTGAAAACCATCACCGCCGTGCAGTGCCCCTGGAGCCTCAAGGAATTCGGCGGCCAGGAAACCTACAGCGAACTGCTGAGCCCGCGCCCGCCCACGGATAAACCTGGGCGCTGCTGGCCCGGCGGTCATGCGGCAACCGGGTTTGCCTTGTTTGCCTGGTTCTTTGCGCTACGCGATCGCCGGCCACGCCTGGCGCGCAAGGCATTCATCTTTGCCATCGGCTTGGGCAGCGCTTTTTCAGTGAGCCGCATGCTGCAAGGCGCCCACTTTTTCTCCCACAATGTATGGACGGCGATTTTCTGTTGGCTGATCTGCCTGGGCCTGTACTGCCTGTTGCTCTACCGGCCCTCGAGGGTTGAGGTGCCGCAGGTGCGGGAACTCCACACGTAGACGGGCAACCTGTTCAGCCACTGCCGATGCCCACACAGGCACAAAAAAGCCCCGCCTGCATCACTGCAGGCGGGGCTTTTTCAAGGGCCGGGTAAGGCTGGCTTACATCATGCCGCCCATGCCACCCATGCCGCCCATGTCTGGCATACCGCCACCGCCAGCGCCTTCAGCCTTAGGCTTGTCAGCGATTGCAGCTTCGGTGGTCAGGATCAGGCCACCGATGGAGGCTGCAGCTTGCAGCGCGGAACGAGTCACCTTGGTAGGGTCCAGGATGCCCATTTCGATCATGTCGCCGTAGACGCCAGTCGCAGCGTTGTAACCGTAGTTACCTTTGCCGTTCTTGACTTCGTTGACCACAACGCTTGGCTCGTCGCCGGAGTTGGCAGCGATCTGGCGCAGCGGCGCTTCAACAGCACGACGCAGTACAGCGATACCGACGTTCTGGTCAGCGTTGTCGCCGGTCAGGTTGGTCAGGGCTTCCAGAGCACGGATCAGCGCAACGCCACCGCCAGGTACCACGCCTTCTTCAACGGCTGCGCGGGTTGCGTGCAGGGCGTCTTCAACGCGGGCTTTCTTCTCTTTCATTTCAACTTCGGAACCGGCGCCAACCTTGATCACTGCAACGCCGCCGGACAGCTTGGCCAGACGCTCTTGCAGTTTTTCACGGTCGTAGTCGGACGAAGTTTCGGCAACCTGGGCACGGATCTGGGTGATGCGAGCCTGGATGTCCTGCTCTACGCCAGCACCGTCAACGATGATGGTGTTTTCTTTGGAGATGGTCACGCGCTTGGCGCTGCCCAGGTTTTCCAAGGTGGCGCTTTCCAGGCTCAGACCGATCTCTTCGGAGATAACGGTACCGCCGGTCAGAACGGCGATGTCCTGCAGCATGGCCTTGCGACGGTCGCCGAAGCCTGGAGCCTTGACGGCTGCGACTTTAACGATGCCACGCATGTTGTTCACAACCAGCGTCGCCAGGGCTTCGCCTTCAACGTCTTCGGAAACGATCAGCAGTGGGCGGCCGGCTTTGGCAACGGCTTCCAGCACTGGCAGCATTTCGCGGATGTTGGAGATTTTCTTGTCGACCAGCAGGATCAGCGGGCTGTCCAGCTCGGCAACCATGGTTTCCGGCTTGTTGACGAAGTACGGGGACAGGTAGCCACGGTCGAACTGCATGCCTTCTACAACCGACAGTTCGTTTTCCAGACCAGTGCCTTCTTCAACGGTGATCACGCCTTCTTTACCGACTTTTTCCATGGCTTCGGCAATGATGTCGCCGATGGAGCTGTCGGAGTTGGCGGAGATGGTGCCTACCTGAGCGATAGCCTTGGTGTCAGCGCATGGCTTGGACAGGTTTTTCAGCTCAGCAACGATGGCGATGGTCGCCTTGTCGATGCCGCGCTTGAGGTCCATCGGGTTCATGCCGGCAGCGACGGCTTTGTAGCCTTCGTTGACGATCGCCTGGGCCAGGACGGTAGCAGTGGTGGTGCCGTCGCCTGCGTCATCGTTGGCACGGGAGGCAACGTCTTTGACCAGCTGCGCGCCCATGTTTTCGAAACGGTCTTCCAGTTCGATTTCTTTGGCGACGGAAACGCCGTCCTTGGTGATGGTCGGAGCGCCGAAGCTCTTCTCGATGATCACGTTACGGCCTTTCGGGCCCAGGGTCGCTTTTACTGCGTCAGCCAGGACATTGACACCGGTGAGCATTTTCTTGCGGGCGGAATCGCCGAATTTAACTTCTTTAGCAGCCATGATCGATATTCCTTAAATACTTTGTAGTAACGGGAAAATGAGCGGGGAAATCAGTCTTCCAGAACGGCGAGAATCTCGTTCTCAGCCATAACCAGCAGGTCTTCGCCGTCGACTTTCACAGTGTTGCTGCCGGAGTAAGGGCCGAATACAACCTTGTCACCGACTTTAACGGCCAGCGCACGTACATCACCGTTTTCCAGGGTCTTGCCTGGGCCAGCAGCGACGATCACACCGTGGTTGGCTTTTTCAGCAGCCGAACCTGGCAGAACGATCCCGCCGGCGGTTTTCTTTTCTTCTTCGCTGCGACGGATTACGACGCGGTCGTGCAGAGGACGAAGCTTGCTCATTGTCGATCTCTCCTAATTGTGTTTTTCATCGGCCGGTGTGTGTACCGGCGGGTTGTCTTCCGGCTGTGCCGGTCGCGCCTCGCCAAGCAAGACGCGGAAGTCTGTCTGGTGTCGCCACCAGAAACCTTGCGGTGACCGTTACATAAGGGCGCATAAGCTTATTACAAGGGGCCGCGGCGGAATTTTTTTACCTGTGCCGACGGCTGAAAGCAACACGGCACCCGAAGGTGCCGTGCCAATGACGCGGTTATTTGCTGTCGCGGTGTTCGAACTCACCTTCGATCACATCGCCTTCACGCCCCAGGGGCTGGCGCGGAGCCGGGCCACCACGGGGTTGCAGGTCTTCGGCGAAGGCACGCTGGCGAATCGCAGCCTCTTCAGCCCGCTGGCGCATCTTGCCGGCCAGCAGCTTACGGGTGACTGGCAGCAACATCACCAGGCCCACCACATCGCTGATAAAGCCTGGCAGGATCAACAGGCCACCCGCCAGGGCCATCATCAGGCCTTCAAGCATGGTCTGCGCGGGCAGTTCGCCACGGTTGAGGCTTTCACGGGCACGTAGCGCCGTGGCCAGGCCGGCGACGCGCAGCACCAGGACGCCGAGCATCGAGCCGAGAATGATCAGCAACAGGGCCGGGAAAAACCCGATCGCACTGCTGACTTGAACGAATACGAACAGCTCCAACACCGGGAACAGCAGAAAGAGCAATAAAAAAGGGCGCATCAAATGGTTCCTCAACGCAAGAATGCCTTGCCAGTCCACCTTAGATGACGTCGCCATTTCGTGAATTCAAGCGTCAGCGGCCTCTTTTTTCGGCCAGACCTCGGCGTGAGCCAATGAAACCAGCGCTTCGCGGACTTGTGTCGGCGTGTTGCAAGGCGCTGCAAAAGGCAACCAATGCAACGACTGGCCAATACGCAAATGCATGCCTTCGCTGTCGATGCCCGCCAACTGCGCAGGTTCGGTGGCAGGCAGGCCTGCCAGTTCAACGTAGTGGGCAATGGCCTTGGTGTGATCGCTGTTCATGTGTTCGATCATGCTGCGCTCAGCCTGGCCGGCGAACGGGTTGGCCAGAGTCAGTTGGTCGACCCAGTGAATCGCGCCAAAGCCGCCGATGTAGCGGTGGCGCACCGGCTTGAGTACCCAGAAGTCAAAGTCGTGGGCCTTGTGGTAGTTGGCCGAATCGGGGAAGTACCGGTAGTAGCGTTCGGCCGCCGCTTCAATCGCGGCGCCCTCTTCCAGTTTTTCGGCTTCGGCCAGGTAGGTCAGGCGCCCGACCGCCTGCACGTCATCCGCCTCACGTTCACCCACCAGCAATGAGCACTTGGGGTCTTTTTGCAGGTTATGGGTGTGCTGGGCAATCCGGCTGATCAGGATCAGCGGGCGGCCCTGCTCGTCCAGGCAATACGGCACGACCGACCCGAAAGGGAAACCGGGCATGGCCTTGGACAATGTGGAGAGGGCCCCACGGTATTCCTTGAGCAACAGCTCTCGGGCGTTCTTGGCAACCTGTGCGCTCAACGTTTGACTCCTCGGGTATTCCGCCGCCCATGGCATATGGGAATGGATCTCAACACAAGGTAATCAATCTACGCACCAGTTGCCAGAGGCTCTCCTGCCGGGATGTGTCGAAGGCTGTTACCAGGCCACACCGAAGCCTGCGGTGTAACGGGTCTTGCTCAGGCTGCTTTCCGAGTCGCCACTGATGACATCGCGTTCAGCCTTGAGGTTGAGCGAGGCCCATTCGGTGACTTTGTAGCGCAGGCCCATTTCCGCATCCAGGGAATACTCCGCCGGACCACCGATGGGTTTGCCGAGTTCGCCGCTGGTGAAGAACTCAACGGTCTTGCCTACCAGATAGCGGTTGTAGTTCCACTTCATGGCCAGGGAATAGAAGTTGTCCTTGCCGCCGTCGGAATATTCGTAATCGGTGCGGTTAACCAGCGAGCCCAGGGAGAATGCCCCCAGCTCATCATCCCAGAACTGATAGCCCGGGCCGGTACCGACCGTACGCTGGCGGGCGAGGTCTTCAACCTTGTCACGCTTGTAGGTCAAGCGACCTTGCCAGAACCAATGTTCGGTCAGGAAGCGGTCGAGGTCGTATTCCAACGCCCAGTTGTCGGTGGTGGTCACGTCGTCCTGGAATTCGCGGTTGTACTCGCCCTGCCCGGTATGGCGCCATTGGCCATGCCGCGCGGTGGTCTTGAAGTCGACGTCGTAGTCGTTGGTGTCCTTCTCGGCGCGCTTGTAGTCCAGCGCCATGTCGACATTGCCCTTCCACACCAAGTCTTCGATCACCGGCTTGGGCTTGATGATCTGCTGGATACTGGCCAGGTCGACGGTCTTGGGCGCCTCGCCATTGGCCAGCACCACTTTGCCATCATCCGCCGCTTGCAATGATTTGGCCTTCTCGCCCGTGTAGGCATCCTGCTTGACCAGTAACTCCTGGTCGCTTTGCAGGGTCTTGACCTGCTTCCAGTCCACCGGGATGGCGCCCGCGTAGTCGGTCTGGATCAGCAACTTACCGCCGTCGAAGACCTTGATCTTGCCGGTCAGGCGGTCACCGTTCTTTAACCACACGGTATCTGCGAGCAAGGGCGTTGAGGCGCTGACAACAGCGAGGCACAGCAGGGTTCTGGACAACATAAGCGGATTCGAGGCTCGGGCTTGGCGAAAAGAGGGCATTATCGTGTTAGATAACGTCTTAGCAAGGACTGACTCAAGGATCGGGGTTGAGTTCAATGCTCATCGCCATGTTTACAGACGTTTCTTACACAAATGACGACGATTTCAACGGATAGACTCACAGTGAATAAATCTGCCGAGCCCCCGCAAAGCCCCGCCGAGATGCGCCGCACCGCGCTGTACCTGACTCTGGCGCAAGTGCCTGAAGGTTGCGTGGTCAGTTACGGCGAGCTGGCACACCTGGCCGGGCTCGGACGCGCGGCGCGCTGGGTGGGCCGCACCTTGAGCCAGCTTCCCGAAGACACCAAGCTGCCTTGGCACCGTGTATTGGGTGCCGGTGGTCGGATAAGTCTGCCGGCGGGCAGTGCGTCAGGTGACGAACAGCGCGCGCGTTTACGCGATGAAGGTGTCACTGTCCGCAACAATCGCGTGGATATTCGGCGCCATGGCTGGCGCCCGGTAGAGCACAGCGGTTAGAGTGCGCGCTTTGTTTCCGCAAACCTGAGGCAGACTCCAGCCCATGCCCCGTAAAACCTGGCGCGCCGCGCTCGCCGCCTATGCCAGCCCCTCGACGTTAGTCCTGTTGTTGCTCGGCTTTGCCGCCGGCTTGCCTTACATGTTGGTGTTCTCGACGCTTTCAGTGTGGTTGCGTGAGGCCGGTGTGGCCCGCGAGACCATCGGTTACGCGAGCCTGATCGGTCTGGCGTATGCCTTTAAATGGGTCTGGTCGCCGCTGCTCGACCAATGGCGCCTGCCGTTGCTCGGCAAACTCGGACGCCGCCGCTCCTGGCTGGTGTTGGCCCAATCGCTGGTGATCCTCGGATTGATCGGCATGGGCTTTTGCGACCCGCAGAAACACTTGTCCTGGCTGATCGCTATCGCCGTCGTCGTGGCCTTCGCGTCGGCGACCCAGGACATCGCCGTCGACGCCTACCGCCTGGAAATCGCCGACGACAGCCGCCAGGCTGCCCTGGCCGCGAGCTACATGTCCGGTTATCGCATCGCCGCGCTGCTGGCCACGGCGGGTGCACTGTTCTTTGCCGAAGGCTTCGGCTCCACCGGCTTCAACTATAAACACTCGGCCTGGACCGGCACCTATGTGCTGTTCGGCGTGTTGATGATTCCTGCGCTGCTGACCACCCTGTTCATGCGCGAACCCAATGTGCCGCTGCGCACCCAGTTGCAGGCCGGGCGCTACAGCTTCGTGCATCAATTGGTCTCGGTGTTTGTGCTGATCGTGTTGCTGGTGTCGGTGCCGGCGATGTTCACCCAACTGTTCAACACGGATTTCGCAAGCGTGCTGTTCCACGGCATGAGCCTGTGGGACTTGCTGATGGAAGACCGTGCCTTCCTGCGCGCCATCCTCTATATCACCCTGACCGCCCTGTGCCTCTCGGCCATGGGTCGACGCGGCCTGGCCCCTGTGCTGACGCCGGTCAATGACTTCATCCTGCGCTACCGCTGGCAAGCATTACTGCTGCTGGGGCTGATCGCCACCTATCGCATGTCCGACACGGTGATGGGCGTGATGGCCAACGTGTTCTACATCGACCAGGGCTTCACCAAGGACCAGATCGCCGGGGTCAGCAAGATTTTCGGCCTGATCATGACCTTGGTGGGTGCCGGCATGGGCGGCCTGCTGATCGTGCGCTTCGGCATCCTGCCGATCCTGTTTATCGGCGGTATCGCGTCGGCCGGCACCAACCTGCTGTTCGTGATGCTGGCGGACATGGGCCCGGACCTGCAAATGCTGATCTTCACCATCTCGCTGGACAACTTCAGCTCGGGGCTGGCGACCTCGGCGTTCGTCGCCTACCTTTCAAGCCTGACCAACCTGAAGTTCTCCGCCACCCAATACGCCCTGCTCAGCTCGATCATGCTGCTGCTGCCGCGCCTGATCGGTGGGTATTCGGGGGTGATGGTCGAAAAGTTCGGGTATCACAATTTCTTCCTGATCACCTGCATGTTGGGTGTGCCGACGTTGTTGCTGATTGCGCTGCATTGGTATCAGGAGAATCGGCGGATTCGGTTGAATCCACCGGTAGACGACTGACACACATGCTTGTGTAGTGAGGGAGCTTGCTCCCGCTGGGGTGCGAAGCGCCCCTATAAAAGCCGGCTCCAGCTGCGCTGTCGAACGGGAGCAAGCGCCCTCACTACAAACAGCCCTGTATTCTGATGCCTGTACGGCGGCAGCTTGCGCCCGTACAATCCCAAGTCATTTCAAGTCCAAGCAACCGACAACGGCCTACCATGCGTACCAGTCAATATTTGCTCGCCACACAGAAAGAAACGCCTTCCGACGCGGTCGTGATCAGCCATCAGCTGATGCTGCGCGCCGGTATGATCCGCAAACTGGCCTCCGGCCTGTACACCTGGCTGCCCATGGGCTTGAAGGTGATGCGCAAGGTCGAAGCCATCGTGCGTGAAGAGATGAACGCCGCCGGCTCTCTGGAAGTGTTGATGCCGAGCACCCAACCGGCTGAGCTGTGGCAGGAATCCGGGCGCTGGGAAGAGTACGGCCCTGAACTGCTTCGCTTCAAGGACCGTCATGGCCGCGACTTCTGCGCCGGCCCGACCCACGAAGAAGTGATCACCGACCTGATGCGCAACGAGCTGAGCAGCTACAAGCAGCTGCCGCTGAACCTGTATCAGATCCAGACCAAATTCCGTGACGAAATCCGCCCACGCTTCGGTTTGATGCGCGGCCGCGAATTCATCATGAAGGACGCCTATTCGTTCCACGCTGACCAGGCGTCCCTGCAGGTCACCTACGACCGCATGCACCAGGCCTACTGCAACGTGTTTACGCGCCTGGGCCTGAAATTCCGCCCGGTTGAAGCGGACAACGGCTCCATCGGCGGTGCCGGCTCCCACGAATTCCACGTGCTGGCCGAGTCCGGCGAAGACGATATCGTATTCAGCAACGGTTCCGACTACGCAGCGAACATCGAGAAAGCCGAAGCCGTGCCACGGGAAACCTCCCGTCCAGCGCCGGCTGAAGAGCTGCGCCTGGTGGATACGCCAGAGACCAAGACCATCGCGGCCCTGGTGGAGAAATTCAATCTGCCGATTGAAAAGACCATCAAGACCCTGATCGTGCGCGCCGAAGAAGAAGGCAAGTTGATCGCCCTGGTGATCCGTGGCGACCACGAGCTCAACGAAATCAAGGCCGCCCAGCAACCTGGCGTGGCCAGCCCGCTGGTCATGGCCTCCGACGCCGAACTGCGCGACGCCATTGGCGCCGGTGCCGGCTCCCTCGGCCCGCTGAACCTGCCGCTGCCGATCATCATCGACCGCTCGGTCGAGCTGATGAGCGACTTCGGGATCGGCGCCAACATCGACGACAAGCACTACTTCGGCGTGAACTGGGAACGTGACCTGCCGGTGCCGACCGTGGCCGACCTGCGTAACGTGGTGGCCGGCGACCCAAGCCCGGATGGCAAGGGCACCCTGGAAATCAAGCGCGGCATCGAAGTCGGGCATATCTTCCAGCTGGGCAACAAGTACAGCAAGGCGATGAAGTGCGAAGTGCTGGGCGAGAACGGCAAGCCGATCACCCTGGAAATGGGTTGCTACGGCATTGGCGTATCGCGCGTGGTGGCCGCTGCCATCGAGCAGAACAACGACGAGAAAGGCATCATCTGGAGTGACGCCCTGGCGCCGTTCCAGGTTGCCCTGGTACCGCTGCGTTATGAAACCGAGCAAGTGCGCGAAGCCACCGACAAACTGTATGCCGAACTGACGGCCGCCGGTTTTGAAGTGTTGCTGGATGACCGGGACAAGAAAACCAGCCCGGGCATCAAGTTCGCCGACATGGAACTGATTGGCATCCCGCACCGGATCGTGGTCAGTGACCGCGGCCTGGCCGATGGCAATCTGGAATACAAGAGCCGGACCGAAGCCGAAGCCCAACCGTTGCCGGTGGCTGACGTGCTGTCTTTCCTTCAGGCGCGTATTCGTCGCTGAAAACCAGATCAAGAGAAGTCATGTTCAAGCGAAACACCAGAGCCCTGGGGGGCGCCGCCTTGTGCGGCGCCCTGCTGGTCAGCGGCTGCGCCAACCAGATGTCGCAACGCAGTGAGCACGAGGAGCGAGTCGAGCGTAAGTTGCTCGACCACAGCCTGCAGATCGATGTAGGCGAACCCAAAGTGCTGGAGCTGCCGCAACGCCGGGTACGCATTCACGAGCAAAAGACCTTCGAGGTCACTGAGTTCGAAGTCACCCGTCGCTACGATCGCTACACCCCTTACCAACCCTGGCGCAAACTCTATGAGATGCCCTTGGGCGCGGTCGCTTTGGTGGCGGGCGCGGGCGCCAACGTGGTGAACATCTTCGCCCTCGGCAACCTGCCGACCAGCATGACCCACGACTGGCTGACCTACGGTGTGGACGGTCTCAACCCGTTCATGAACGTGCAATCCCACGGCCGTGCGCAACAGAACCTGGCGGGCATCGATGAAGTCCAGCGCGACAAGCGTGTGGAGTATTCGAGCCTGCCCTGGAGCGAACGCCCGGTGCAGGTCACTGCCGGCAAGCAAGTGCATGAGCTGACCACCGACCGCAACGGCGTGCTGCGCCTGAACCTGTTGGACAGCCCGTTTGCCGAGCAGGACTTGAACCGCGTCACGACCTTGAAGATCAGCGTGGAAGATGGCCAGGACGATGTGCATTCGGACTCGACCCTGGCGATCAGCAACACCCTGCGCGGCAAGTTGCTGGAAGCCCATGGCCTGATCTACGACGACCTGGAAGACGACGAAGTCAGCCAGTGGGTGCACCGCGTCAAGCGCCTGTCGGAGCTGGGCCTGGAAGAGGAAGCCAGCGAGCTGGAACAAAGCCTGATCGAACTGACCCGCAATGATCCCGAGTTGCAACAGGAATTCCTGCAGGCACTGACCAAGGATGCGGGGCGTCTAGTCGCAGACCCTGGAGCACGCTGAGACGCTCGAAGTGTTGCAGAACAAATATGGGAGGGGGCGTGCCCCCTCCCATATTTTAGTTCCGGGTTCCTACCAGGAGAACTCGAGCTGTTCGTTGCCGTTGCTCAGATCCAGCAACCGCACACCAATCCCCAACAACCGCACCGGCTTCCCGCCACGATTGAACGCCTGGGTCAGCAGTTGCTGATAACTCTCCAGGTCCCGCCCGGCCCCCGCCTGTTCCAGGGTTGTCTGGGTAAAGTCATGAAACTTCACCTTAACGAACGGCTTGCCCGCACGGTAACTGCTGTCGATGCGCGCCATGCGTCCGGCCAGGGTTTCCATCAATTCGGGGAGTTTGGCCAGGCAGCTTGAGAGGTCAGGCAGGTCCACGTCGTAGGTATTTTCTACACTGATCGACTGCCGGCGACTGTCGTTCTGCACGACACGATCATCGATCCCACGGGCCAGGCTCCACAGCCGCTCGCCAAAACTGCCGAATTCGCGCACCAGCGCCAGCTTGTTCCATTCACGCAACTGCAAGCAGTCTTCTATGCCCAGGCGCGCGAGCTTGTCGGCGGTGACCTTGCCCACACCGTGCAACTTGCTCACTCGCAACTGCGAGACAAAGTCTTCGACCTGGTCCGGGGTGATCACGAACAACCCGTTGGGTTTCTTCCAGTCACTGGCGATCTTGGCCAGGAACTTGTTCGGCGCCACGCCTGCGGACACGGTGATGTGCAATTGGTTGGAGACGCGGCGGCGAATGTCCTGGGCGATACGCGTGGCGCTGCCGCCAAAATGCGGGCTGTCGGACACGTCCAGGTAGGCTTCATCCAGCGACAGCGGTTCGATCAGCTCGGTGTAATCGCGAAAGATCGTCTGGATTTCCTTCGACGCTTCCTTATAGGCATCCATGCGCGGCTTGACGATGGTCAGGTCCGGACACAGCTTCAAGGCATGGCGTGACGACATCGCTGAGCGCACCCCGTAGGCGCGTGCCTCGTAGTTGCAGGTAGCGATCACCCCGCGCCGGTCCGCCGAGCCGCCCACCGCCAACGGCTTTTGCGCCAGGCTCGGGTCATCGCGCATCTCGATGGCGGCGTAGAAGCAATCACAGTCGACGTGGATGATTTTGCGCTGCGTCATATAAACGGGGTGTGAACCTACGGGGCGCCAGTATCGCATTCACACCTGTATATAGCACCAGTAGTTTGAATCTTCCGCTTGAGCGGTAGGAAAATTCCAAGATGAATTTATTTTCTCAATCGAATTTCGCATCCCAATAGAGCTGAAACCCTCGGCCCGACTGGCCCAGAGCCTCATCAGGCGTTAGCTTGGAGAGCTAACCACTTGAACCACAAGCGCTTTTCTTCAATTCACAGGTTGACACACACGCGTTCCTCTGTAGAATGCCGACACACAGACGCGGGATGGAGCAGTCTGGTAGCTCGTCGGGCTCATAACCCGAAGGTCGTCGGTTCAAATCCGGCTCCCGCAACCAAACATCAAAAAAGGCTACTCGAAAGAGTGGCCTTTTTTGTATCCGGTAAAAAAGTTCTTCTGAAACAATGGCATGGCATCTTTCATGAAACCCCACGCGGGTTGTAGAGTCCATGTCATTGCAAGCTATGCTGAATGCTCAAGCACTACCCTCTACGACCAATGGCCGCTGTCGCCGACCCCGGTGATACGCGTTAATATTTGTAATTATTTTGTCCATAGGGATTGGTAACTTGGCTGGATACCTCCATCCTGTCGCGCACAATCCACGAGGTGATTGATGCGCGCCAACTCGTCTGAACCACAAGACACCGTCACAGCAGAACAACCGATCCCGCCAACGCGTTTGCGTTGGCTGGACCTGGTGAGCAAGTACCGGCAACCCATCGGGCTGGCCGTCACGTTGCTGCTGTTCGCCATCGCCTTGATCGCTTGCCGACACCTGCTGTTGGAGCTGGACCTTTACGCCCTCCACGACTCGATCCTGGAAGTGCCCAAGCCCGCCCTGCTCGGCGCATTTGCCGCGGCCGTCGCCGGCTTTGTGATTCTATTGGGCTACGAGTTTTCCGGTGCGCGCTATGCAGGGGTGAAGCTACCCGCCAAGACCCTGGCCCTGGGCGGCTTTACCGCGTTTGCCATTGGCAATGCGATTGGCCTGTCGATGCTCTCGGGCGGCTCGGTGCGTTACCGTTTATATGCACGCCATGGTATCGGGGCGTCGGAAGTTGCCCACATGACGGTGTTCGCCAGCCTGGCCCTGGGCTGCGCACTGCCGCCCCTGGCTGCACTGGCCACCTTGAGCAACCTGCCGGCGGCATCCACCTATCTGCATCTGCCGCAAAGCCTGCTTGGCGGCATCGCCGGCGCAGTGCTGCTGTTGTCGGTGGTGTTGTGCATCGGCATTTATCGCCGTCGCCTGCCGGAACAGCCCTACCCGGACAACCTGCTGGTCAAAGCCGGCCGTCGTACGCTGCGCCTGCCGGGTCGCCGCCTGACCTTCCTGCAACTGATCATCACCGCACTGGACGTCGCCGCTGCCGCCACCGTCCTTTATATGCTGCTGCCGGAAGCGCCGCCCTTCGGGCCCTTCCTGCTCGTGTACCTGCTGGCCCTGGCCGCCGGCGTGCTCAGCCATGTACCGGGCGGCGTGGGGGTATTCGAAGCGATCCTGCTGGCGGCCTTCGCCGATAAACTCGGTGCCGCGCCATTGGCTGCTGCCCTGCTGCTGTACCGCATGATCTATGTGGTGCTGCCGCTGCTGATCGCCTGCGTGTTCCTGCTGGTCAACGAAGCCCAGCGTCTGTTCCAGACCCAGCAAAGCCTGCGGGTCGCCTCGGGGCTGGCGGCGCCAGTACTGGCCGTACTGGTTTTTTTGTCCGGCGTGGTCCTGCTGTTTTCCGGCGCCACGCCCGAAATCGACTCACGCCTGGAAAACATCGGCTTCCTGATTCCCCACCGCCTGATTGACGCCTCGCACTTCGGCGCCAGCCTGATCGGCGTGCTCTGCCTGCTGCTGGCCCAGGGCCTGCGTCGACGCTTGTCAGCCGCCTGGATGCTGACCATGGTGCTGCTGCTGGTGGGCGCCCTGCTCTCGCTGCTCAAAGGCTTCGATTGGGAAGAAGCCAGCCTGATGACCATGACCGCCATCCTGCTGGCAATCTTCCGCCGCTCATTCTACCGCGCCAGCCGCCTCACCGAGCTGCCCTTCTCGCCGCTGTACCTGGTCGCCAGTGTCTGCGTGCTGGGAGCCTCGATCTGGCTGCTGCTGTTCGCTTACCAAGACGTCCCTTACAGCCACCAGCTGTGGTGGCAGTTCACCCTGGACGCCAACGCCCCACGCGGGTTGCGCTCGCTGCTGGGCGCCGCCGTGCTGCTGGTGATCGTGTCGCTCACCTGGCTGCTGCGCACCGCGCGCCCGGTGATCCACCTGCCGACCCCCGACGAACTGGAGCGCGCCAGCAAGATCCTGATGGCCTCGTCCCAGCCCGACGGCGGCCTGGCGCTGACCGGTGACAAGGCGCTGCTGTTCCATCCCAATGATGAAGCTTTCCTCATGTACGCCCGTCGCGGGCGCAGCCTGGTAGCCTTGTACGACCCAATCGGCCCGACCCAGCCACGCGCCGAAATGATCTGGCAGTTCCGCGACCTGTGCGACATCCACCACGCGCGCCCGGTGTTCTACCAGGTCCGCGCGGAGAACCTGCCGTACTACATGGACATCGGCCTCACCGCGATCAAGCTGGGCGAAGAAGCCCGCGTCGACCTGAAACGCTTTGACCTGGAAGCCAAGGGCAAAGAGATGAAGGACCTGCGCTACACCTGGAACCGCGGCACCCGGGACGGTCTGTCCCTGGAGATCTTTGAACCGGGCACGGCGCCGATGGATGAGCTCAAGGTCATCTCCGATGCCTGGCTGACCGGCAAGAACGTGCGGGAAAAAGGCTTTTCCTTGGGGCGTTTCAGCGACGACTACCTCAAGCACTTCCGCATTGCGATCATTCGCTTCGAAGGGCGCCCGGTGGCCTTCGCCAACCTGCTCGAGACCTACAACCATGACCTGGCCAGTCTCGACCTGATGCGCGCCCACCCGGACGCGCCCAAGCTGACCATGGAGTTCATGATGGTCGGCCTGATTCAACACTATAAGAGTCACGGCTACGCGCGCTTCAGCCTCGGCATGGTGCCGTTGTCGGGCCTGCAACCACGCCGCGGCGCCCCGCTGACCCAACGCCTGGGCTCGATGGTGTTCCGACGTGGCGAGCAACTGTATAACTTCCAAGGTTTGCGCCGCTTCAAAGACAAGTTCCAGCCTGACTGGGAACCCCGTTACATGGCCGTGCCCGCAGGACTTGATCCGCTGGTGGCACTGGCCGATACCGCCGCCCTGATCGCGGGCGGCTTGACTGGATTGGTGAAACGCTGATGATTCGACGTTCCTGGCGGTATGTATTGGCCTTTGTAGTGCTGCTCGCCCTGATCCTGGGTGGCGGCTATTGGTACTGGAACCGCCCTGCCCCGCAGCCGACCCTGGAGCAACTGCCCCAGGCCGACGGTTCGGTGATGACCCGCGTGACCCCGTACGGCACGCCCAAGGCCCGTGTGGCCGTGGCCGTGATGGCCGATGAAACCCTGACGGACAGCCAACTGATTGCCTTGAGCCAAGGCGGCAAGGCGCAGATTGTCCAGGTGATCCTGCCCAAGGACGATTGCAAGCTGCAGGAACAAGCCCTGCAAAGCGCCCTGGGCCAGCTCAAGGGCCCGGCGACGCTGGTCAGCGGCATCGGCCCTGGCGCAAGCCTGGCCTGGCGCTGGCTGGCGGCACAGAGCGACGACAAGGCCAACGCCATCTCCGTCGGTTTCGCCATGACCCAGCCAGGCTGCAACGACCCTTTGCCGAAAACCTCAGCCCACGGCAATTGGCTGGTGGCCTGGAACGACAACCCTGAGGATGATGCCGCCAGTTTCGTACGCGATACCCCACGTGCCACGACCAGCATCAGCGACTACGACATTCATTACCCGCAAGTGCTGAACAACGAGCTGCGCAAGCAACTGGTGGGCTCGGACAACGGCGGCCTGGCGATTCCAGTGGTTGAAGTACCGGCGGGCCAAGCCAAGGACACCGTCACCCTGTTCCTCTCCGGCGACGGCGGCTGGCGTGACCTGGACCGCGACGTGGCCGGTGAAATGGCCAAGATCGGCTACCCGGTGGTGGGCATCGACACCCTGCGCTACTACTGGCAGCACAAGAGCCCGGAACAAAGCGCCAAGGACCTCACCGAGCTGATGCAGCACTACCGGCAGAAGTGGGGCACCAAGCGCTTCGTGCTGACCGGTTACTCGTTCGGCGCCGATGTACTGCCGGCCATCTACAACCGCCTGCCGGAAAACGAGCAACAGCGCGTGGACGCGATCATCCTGCTGGCATTTGCGCGCACTGGCAGCTTCGAGATTGAAGTGGAAGGTTGGCTGGGCAACGCCGGCAAAGAAGCCGCCACCGGCCCGGAAATGGCCAAGCTGCCGCCTGAGAAAGTGGTGTGCATCTACGGTGCGGAAGAAGTCGACGAGAGCGGCTGCACGGATAAGACCGCCGTGGGTGAAGCCTTGAAGTTGCCAGGTGGGCATCACTTCGACGAGAACTACCCGGCGCTGGCCAAACGGTTGGTGGATATCATCGTGAAGCACCAGGCTAAGGACAAAGCCGAGTAATTTCTGCCATACGCAAAACCAAATGTGGGAGGGGGCTTGCTCCCGATAGCGGTGGGTCAGCCAAAGATCAGTTGGCTGGTCTACTGCCATCGGGAGCAAGCCCCCTCCCACATTGGCTTTGTGGTGTTGCTTAGATCTAGCGTGGCTCGATGTGCGCGATCATCAGTTGCACGGTTTCATTCCCGCGAAACTCGTTCACATCCAGCTTATAGGCCAGCTCCACCCAACGCACCGTCGGGTTCGGCCAGACCTCACGGTCCACCCCAAACGCAATGCCGTCGAGCTTCACCGACCCGCATTCGCTCTTGAGCACCACTTTCAGGTGCCGCTCGCCCACCACGCGCTGTTCCACCAACTGAAACACCCCGTGAAACAACGGCTCGGGAAAGTGTTGCCCCCAAGGGCCCGCGTGCCGCAATGCGCGGGCCAGTTCCAGGTGAAACTCTTCCACTGCCAGAGTACCGTCGGACAGCAGGCGCCCGGTCAGGTCTTCTTCGCGCAGCTGCCGACGCACTTCGGCATCAAAGGCCTCGGCAAACAGCGGGAAGTTTTCTTCGGGCAGCGTCAAACCGGCCGCCATGGCATGGCCGCCGTATTTGGCGATCAGGTGGGGATGCTGGCTGGCGACCACCGCCAGCGCATCGCGGATATGAAACCCCGGCACAGAGCGCCCTGAGCCCTTGAGCAGGCCATCACCGGCATCGGCGAAGGCGATGGTCGGGCGGAAATAGCGCTCTTTCATGCGCGAGGCGAGAATGCCGATCACGCCTTGGTGCCATTCCGGGTCGAACAGGCACAGCCCGTAGGGCATCGACTCCACCGGCAAGTCCTTGAGCTGGGCCAGGGCCTCGCGCTGCATGCCTTGCTCGATGGATTTACGGTCCTGGTTCATGCCGTCCAGTTGCGCGGCCATTTCACGCGCGGCGGAAACGTCGGTGGTGAGCAGGCATTCGATGCCCAGGCTCATGTCATCCAGGCGCCCGGCGGCATTCAGGCGCGGCCCGAGGATAAAGCCCAGGTCGGTGGAGGTGATATGTGCCGCGTCGCGCTTGGCCACTTCAAGGATCGCCTTGATCCCCGGCCGTGCGCGACCGGCGCGGATGCGCTCCAGGCCCTGATGCACCAGGATGCGGTTGTTGGCGTCCAAGGGCACTACGTCGGCCACACTGCCCAGGGCCACCAGGTCGAGCAGTTCGCCGATGTTGGGTTGAGGCTTATGCTCGTACCAGCCCAAGCTGCGCAGGCGCGCCCGCAGGGCCATCAGCACGTAGAAGATCACGCCCACACCGGCCAGCGCCTTGCTCGGGAACTCACAGCCCGGCTGGTTCGGGTTGACAATGGCATCCGCCGCCGGCAATTCATCGCCGGGCAAATGGTGGTCAGTTACCAACACCTTCAGCCCGGCCGCTTTCGCCGCCGCCACGCCTTCGACGCTGGAGATACCGTTGTCCACGGTGATCAGCAACTGCGGCTCGCGCTGCAGCGCGACTGCGACGATTTCCGGGGTCAGGCCGTAGCCATACTCGAAGCGGTTGGGCACCAGGTAATCGACATGGGCGGCGCCGAGCAAGCGCAGGCCCAAGGTGCCCACGGTGCTGGCAGTGGCGCCGTCGGCGTCGAAGTCGCCGACGATGAGGATACGCTGGCGCTGTTCCAACGCGGTCACCAGCAAGTCCACCGCTGCGTCGATGCCCTTGAGCTGCTGATAGGGAATCAACCGCGCCAGGCTTTTGTCCAGCTCGGCTTCGGACTGCACCCCGCGCGCGGCGTAGAGACGGGTCAACAGCGGTGGCAAGTCACCGAGAAACGGCAGGACGGCAGGCAACGGGCGAGGATCGATACGCATGGGGCGACGGGAGCTTCTCTTTGATAAAACGGTTAAACAACAAGGCTACAAACGACACAGGTCATTGTGGGAGGGGGCTTGCTCCCGATTACGGTGTATCAGTCGATGTGGTGCTGACTGAACCGCCGCGATCGGGAGCAAGCCCCCTCCCACCGTTTCAACCGCGTTCGCCGACCAGCCATTGCAGTTGGACTTCATGCTGGCCACGGTCGTCGGTGACGAAAATCGTGCCTTCACTGATCATCACGTCCCACTTGATAACGCGGGGCATGTCCTTGGCCAGCGTCTCGAGGACTTCCTGAGGCACGGCGGCGATGTGCACGTTTTTCAGGTTATTCGCCACAGGCACCACCTTGCCTTCCCACACCCGCAGGCTGCCGTAGGCCAGCAGGCTGGTGCGTTCGGTGCGGCGTGAGCACCAGGTGAGGCGGTCGGCATCCGGCTGGCCGACTTCAATCCAGTGCAAAACCCGGTCATCCAGGCTTTTTTCCCACAGGGCTGGCTCGTCTACATCTGACAGGCCACGACCGAATGCCAACTGCTCGTTGTACCAGAGGGCGTAGGCCAGCAGACGTACGGTCATGCGCTCTTCGGTTTCCGAAGGGTGGCGGGCGATGGTCTGTTTAACGCTCTCGTACACCGAGCGGTCAAGGTCGGTGAGGTTGAGTTCGAATTTGTAGGTCGTGGACGGCTGGGCCATGAACGGACTTCTAGAGACAGGGAAAGGCGGCCAGTCTAACCGATGGCGAGGCCATTCAACGAATCCTGCGCTGCATCATCCTTATCCCTGGGCCGCTCGCCTATGTTAAAAGGCATCACACCACCGCCCCGCGCAGACAAGGATCCTCATGTCGTTTAATGCCAAACCGCTTGCCGGCCTGAAAGTCATCGAACTCGGCACCCTGATCGCCGGCCCGTTCGCCTCACGTATCTGCGCGGAATTCGGCGCCGAGGTGATCAAGGTCGAATCGCCGGACGGCGGCGACCCGCTGCGCAAATGGCGCAAGCTGTACGAAGGCACGTCGCTGTGGTGGTTTGTGCAGGCGCGCAACAAGCAATCGCTGACGCTGAACCTCAAGCATCCGGACGGCCTGGCCATCCTCAAACAGCTGTTGGCCAACGCCGACATCCTGATCGAGAACTTCCGCCCCGGCGTGCTGGAGAAACTCGGCCTGAGTTGGGAAACCCTGCACGCCCTCAACCCCAAGCTGGTGATGGTGCGCCTCTCCGGCTTTGGCCAGACCGGGCCAATGAAAGACCAGCCTGGGTTTGGTGCGGTGGGTGAATCCATGGGTGGCTTGCGCTATATCACCGGGTTCGAAGACCGCCCGCCGGTGCGTACCGGCATTTCCATCGGCGATTCGATTGCCGCGTTGTGGGCGGTGATCGGCGCGCTGATGGCGCTGCGTCACCGCGAAGTCAACGGCGGCCTGGGCCAGGTGGTCGATGTGGCGCTGTATGAAGCCATCTTCGCCATGATGGAAAGCATGATCCCGGAGTTCGACGTGTTCGGCTTTATTCGCGAACGCACCGGCAACATCATGCCCGGTATTACGCCCTCCTCGATCCACACCAGCGCCGACGGCAAGCATGTGCAGATTGGCGCCAACGGGGACGCGATCTTCAAGCGCTTCATGTCAGCCATTGGCCGTGAGGACTTGGCCAACGATCCCTCGCTTGCCAGCAATGACGGACGCGACAGCCGTCGCGATGAGCTGTATGGGGTGATTGATCGCTGGGTGAACTCACTGCCGCTGGATCAGGTGGTGGAGCGGCTGAATAAAGCCGAAGTGCCTGCCAGCCGGATCTACAGTGCCGAGGACATGCTGGGCGACCCGCAATTCCTTGCCAGGGAGATGTTCCTCAAGGCCCAACTTCCCGACGGCAAGGCGTTCAAAATGCCGGGCATCGTGCCCAAGTTGTCGGACACGCCGGGCAGCTGTGAATGGGTGGGGCCACAGTTGGGTGAACATAACAGCACGGTGCTGAGCAGCCTGGGTTATGACGCGGCCGCGATTGTGCGTTTACGCGAGGACGGCGCGATCTGATGGCTCGTCGGCTTATTCAGCTAGGCCTCAGCGTCATGTTCGCCTGCGGCTGGCCCCTGCCGGCCAGCGCTGAAGACACGCTGATCTGGCTAGTGCGTGACTTGCCACCTTTGACCATTTTCGAAGGCCCGCGCAAGGGCCAGGGCGCGCTGGATCAACTATTGCCGATACTGATCGAGCGCCTGCCGGAATACCGGCATCAGGTGCTGCACGTCAACCGCGCTCGGGGCACGCAAATGTTGAGTGAACCCTCATTCACCTGCGATCCATCGCTGCTGTGGACGCCGGAACGGGCCAAGTACGTGGTGTTTTCTCGCCAGGCGTTCGTTACCCCCAGCAATGGCATCGCGATACGGCGCAGCCAACAGGACGCCATGGCGCCGTTCATCGTGGACGGCCAGTTCGACCTACAGGCTTTTCTCGACGCCCGTGGAACGCGGGTGGGTGCCACGGCGGAGCGCAGCTACGGCCCGGTTATCGATGAGCAGCTTAAACACGCCGATGCGCGCACACTGGCGCTTCATTACGGCAACGACGCCCTTGGCAGCTTGTTGCAAATGCAGCGCCGGGGACGGCTGGAAGCGGTGTTGGGGTATTGGCCGGAAATCCGCTATCACGCGCTGCAACAGAGGATTGCTTCGGACGACCTGAGCTTTTATCCGATCAAAGGCTCATTGCCCTACCAACGTACGCATATCGCCTGTTCGGATACCGCCCTGGGCCGTCATGCCATTGAACGAATCGACCAAGTGCTGCGCGACATCCCACAGAAACAGGTGCAGCAGTCCTATGCTGCTTGGCTGGATCCGGTCATGCGCGAACAATACCTGCGCGACAACCCGCGCTTTTTCCAGGACTCACCCGAACCGTGACAAATCGCAGGCAAAAAGAAACCCCGAAGGGTGGGGAGACACCTCGGGGTTAAACGTGGCCTACAAAGACCCGCACAACAAGGCACAAACACCGGAGCACAATGTTTGCTCTTGCTGTTACGAAATCTGACCGGCCACGTTGTAGGAAGTTTCCATAGTTAAACAATTCTTCATGCGACGGCGGGGCTGCGCGTCTGGGCAGCGTTGCGCAAGGCTGCAATGACCGACGGTTCCAGGCGCCCTTCGGCAATCTTGAGGTCGCGCAACAGGCAATCCACCACATCCACCAGCACGCGCTTGTCCATCAGTTGCGCACGATCGACTTCACGCTCGACCACGATAGCGCCAGCAGGATTCTTCACCGTCACCAGGCACTCGCCCTGCACACCAGAGGTGGTCAGCGTAACCTGATAAGGGCTCAGTGCTTCTTCGAGCAATAGGCTGATACTTTCCATCTCGATCACCACTCAATAGTTCGGGAACAATCGTTTCAACGGGAGCTGCATCTATCCTAAGTGACTGTTTGTGACGTAGGAAAGTTCGCTTTATCGTCTTTATGGGGCCGTCAGGGGGTGACGGATTCCAGCATGCGCTTGCAACATGACAACCAAAAAACGGCCGCACACAAGTGCTTACGCAATGGTGGGCCGTTTTGAGGTTTGCCGAAGGCTCGGACCAGAGGTGAATCCTATACTCGGTGAGCGCCGGTGGCTCCGCCACGCAGATAACGCGCAGGTCAGAAGGCCCTTGTTGATTGCGAAGGATAAAGACGATGCTGGAACACGATAAAGAGCAAGCTGCGTTAGAGAAGATTCACGCCGACATATCACGCATTTATGCGGAGCAACGCAAACTCACTGCTGAGACACACAAGATAACCCGTGAGAATTTCTGGTATCCCTTAGGGGTCGTCATGGCCATGTTTACAGCGTTCAGCACCGTATTGGCCATCGTGCAGAAACTGCTCACCTAGTCGCTTGCGCCAAGTGGGGCCTGCCAAAACAAAAAACGCCGCTGACCCAAGGAAGGGAAAGCGGCGTTTTTGTCTACGCGGTGTGCGTTACAGCGGCTTACCCCGGTTGCCGTGCTGGCTCACAAACGCCTGCACAGCCTTCAGGTCATTGGCCAATACGGTGCAACGCTCTTCACGCTCGAACAGGTTTGCCAGGTGCACCGGCAATTCCAGTGCCTTGCCAACCCCGGCCTTCTCCACCGCTTCCGGGAATTTCACCGGGTGCGCGGTGCCGAGTATCACCATCGGGATGTCCAGGCTGCGACGGCATTCGCGCGCGGCCTTCACACCGATGGCGGTGTGCGGGTCGAGCAGCTCGCCGGTCTGGGCGTAGACTTCAGCGATGGTTTCGCAGGTCTGTGCGTCGTCCACGGCCAGCGAGTCGAACAGCTTGCGGGTTTCGGTCCAGCGCTCTTCGTCAACGCTGAAACCGCCACCGCTCTTGAAGGTGTCCATCAAGCCGGCAATCGCCGCGCCGTTGCGACCGTGCATGTCGAACAGCAGGCGCTCAAAGTTCGAAGAAACCATGATGTCCATCGACGGTGACAGGGTCGCGTGCAGGGTTTCCTTGACGTACTGGTTGCCGCTCATGAAGCGGTGCAGGATGTCATTGCGGTTGGTGGCGACGATCAACTGGTTGATCGGCAGGCCCATGTTGCGCGCCAGGTAACCGGCGAAGATGTCGCCGAAGTTGCCGGTTGGCACCGAGAACGACACCGAACGCGCCGGCCCGCCCAACTGCAGGGAGGCGTGGAAGTAGTAGACGATCTGGGCCATGATCCGCGCCCAGTTGATCGAGTTCACCGCCACCAGGCGCGTGCCTTTCAGGAAGCTCTGGTCGGCGAAGCTGTTCTTGACCATTTCCTGGCAGTCATCGAAGTTGCCTTCGATGGCGATGTTGTGGATGTTCTCGCCAAAAATGGTGGTCATCTGGCGACGCTGCACTTCCGACACGCGCTTGTGCGGGTGCAGGATGAAGATGTCGACGTTTTCGCAGTGCTTGCAGCCTTCGATGGCGGCCGAACCGGTGTCACCGGAGGTGGCGCCAATGATCACCACGCGCTCACCGCGCTTCTCCAGCACATAATCCAGCAAACGACCGAGCAGTTGCAGGGCGAAGTCCTTGAACGCCAGGGTCGGACCGTGGAACAGTTCAAGCACCCACTCGTTGCCATTCAGCTGGCGCAGAGGCGCGATGGCGCTGTGGGAAAACACGCCGTAGGTCTCTTCCAGAATCTTTTTAAAGTCCGCATCGGGAATGCTGCCGGTGACGAACGGGCGCATCACCCGGAAGGCCAGCTCGTGGTACGGCAGGCCGGCCCACGAAGCGATTTCTTCCTGGGTGAAGCGTGGCAGGTTTTCCGGCACATACAGGCCGCCGTCAGTGGCAAGGCCTGCCAGCAAGACATCTTCGAAATTCAGGGCCGGTGCCTGGCCGCGGGTGCTGATATAACGCATGACTGGCTCCTCTAGAGCATTCTTGAACAAGGGCCGCCGAACCTGCGGGGCCCTTGCAGCAAAACCATTAGTTCAGGTGTTCGACGCGAATCCGCACCACCGGCCCGACGACGCCCTGCAGGGCTTCCAGCGCGGCGATAGCATCGTTGATGTGCTGTTCGAGCACGCGGTGAGTCAGCAGGATCATCGGCACCTGGCCGTTTTGCTCCTCGACTTCCTTCTGCATGATCGACTCGATGTTGATGCCGCGCTCCGACAGGATGCTGGCGACCTGGGCCAACACGCCCGGATGGTCTTGGGCCTGGATGCGCAGGTAGTAGGCGCTTTCGCAGGCTTCGATCGGCAGGATCGGGTGGGCCGACAGCGAATCCGGCTGGAAGGCCAGGTGCGGCACGCGGTTTTCCGGGTCGCTGGTCATGGCGCGGACCACGTCCACCAGGTCGGCGATCACCGACGAAGCGGTCGGCTCCATGCCGGCACCGGCGCCGTAGAACAGCGTCGAACCCGCGGCATCACCGTTGACCATCACCGCGTTCATCACGCCATTGACGTTGGCGATCAGGCGGTCGGCCGGGATCAGCGTCGGGTGTACACGCAACTCGATACCGGCCGGTGTGCTGCGCGCCACGCCCAGGTGCTTGATGCGATAACCCAAGGCTTCGGCGTAGTTCACGTCGGCGGTGGTCAGCTTGGTGATGCCCTCGGTGTAGGCCTTGTCGAACTGCAGCGGGATACCAAAGGCAATGGACGCCAGGATGGTCAGTTTGTGCGCCGCGTCGATGCCTTCCACGTCAAACGTCGGGTCGGCTTCGGCATAACCCAGGGCCTGGGCTTCGGCCAGCACGTCTTCGAAGGTACGGCCCTTCTCGCGCATTTCGGTGAGGATGAAGTTACCGGTGCCGTTGATGATGCCGGCGACCCAGTTGATACGGTTGGCGGACAGGCCTTCACGGATCGCCTTGATCACCGGGATGCCACCGGCCACGGCGGCTTCGAACGCCACGATCACGCCCTTCTCGCGCGCCTTGGCGAAGATCTCGTTACCGTGCACGGCGATCAGCGCCTTGTTGGCGGTGACCACGTGCTTGCCGTTCTCGATGGCCTTGAGCACCAGCTCGCGGGCCACGGTGTAGCCACCGACCAGCTCGATGACGATATCGATTTCAGGGTTGGTGGCAACGGCGAAGACATCGTTGGTAATCGCAATACCGGTCGTTTGGAACTGAGGCTTTGGCGAACGCGTGGCAATTTGCGCCACTTCAATCCCGCGGCCTGCGCGACGGGAAATTTCTTCAGCATTACGCTGAAGTACGTTGAAGGTGCCGCCACCGACGGTCCCTAACCCACAGATGCCTACTTTGACCGGTTTCACTGAAGAACTCCCCATGAAACGGCCGACGCTAGGTCGGCCGTGGAAAACAGCCGCACAACTGCGGCTTTCAATTAATGGCCCGTCGACTTAGCCACGGGCCATGATCGTCAAAGGTTCGACGATGCTGGTTTATTTGGCACTCAGCGCCAGTTTGGCAACTTGTGGTGCCGGCTGGTAGCCCGGAATCACCTGGCCGTCAGCCAAAACGATGGCCGGTGTACCGTTCACGCCAATGGACTGGCCCAGGGCGAACTGCTTGGAAACCGGGTTGGCGCATTTGGCCGCCTTGATTTCCTTGCCGTCGACCATCTTGTCCATGGCCGCCTTCTTGTCGGCTGAGCACCATACGGCTTGCAACTGCTCGTCACCCGGCGAACCCAGGCCCTGGCGCGGGAACGCTACATAGCGTACTTCCACGCCCAGCTTGTTCAGCGCAGGCACTTCGGCGTGAAGCTTGTGGCAGTACGGGCAGGTGGTGTCGGTGAACACGGTGATGTGCGTCTTGGTCTCGCCGATGGCCGGGTACACCACGGTTTCAGCCACCGGGATGCCGTTGATCAGCTTGGACACGCCCAGGCGCTCGGCCTTCTCGGTCAGGTTGACCGGCTTGCCGTCCTTCAACTGGAACAGGTAGCCCTGCACGATGTACTGGCCGTCGGCACTGGCGTACAGCACGCGGCTGCCCTTGAGCTTGACTTCGTACAGGCCGGCCATCGGGCTGGCGCTGATGCTTTCGATCGGCGTGTCGAGCTCCAAGTTGGCCAGGCTCTTGCGAATGGTCTGCTCGGCCGCGTCATCGGCGACAACAAAGGTGGAAACCAACGCAATGGCTGCGGCGGCAATAATCTGGGTCAAGCGCATGGGAACTCCTGAAGGCAGATGCAAGGACGGGTGCAGGTACGCCGATATGAAACCCGGGTGTGGGCCGTCCCCTTTGCTAACCGGCAAAGCCTACCACAGTTGGGCCGCAGGGCAGCCCGTGGCGGGATAAAATGGCGGTTTTCACCCCCGCGGGTGGTGCTTGGCGTGCATATCCTGCAAGCGCGCGCGCGCCACGTGGGTGTAGATCTGGGTTGTGGATAAGTCGCTGTGCCCGAGGAGCATTTGCACCACCCGCAAATCGGCGCCGTGGTTGAGCAAATGGGTGGCGAATGCATGTCGCAGGGTATGGGGCGACAGGGCCTTGCCGATCCCGGCGACCTTGGCCTGGTGCTTGATGCGATGCCAGAAGGTCTGGCGGGTCATCTGCTCGCCGCGCAAGCTGGGGAACAGCACATCACTGGGGCGCCCGCCCAGCAGTTCGCCACGCGCATCGCGCATATAGCGCTCCACCCACACAATCGCCTCCTCACCCATCGGCACCAGCCGCTCCTTGCTGCCCTTGCCCATTACTCGCAGCACGCCCTGGCGCAGGTTCACTTGCTCCAGGGTCAGGCTGATCAGCTCGGTCACCCGCAGCCCGCAGGCATACAACACTTCGAGCATGGCGCGGTCACGCTGGCCGATGGCTTCGCTCAGGTCAGGGGCGGCGAGCAAGGCATCCACGTCGGCTTCCGACAGGGACTTGGGCAATGGCCTACCGAGTTGCGGCATCTCGACTTGCAGGGTGGGGTCGAGGGCGATCAGTTTTTCTCGCAGCAGATAGCGATAAAACCCACGCACACCCGAGAGGAATCGCGCCGTGGAGCGTGGCTTGTAGTTCTGCTCCAGGCGCCAGGCCAGGTGATCGAGGATCAGCTCGCGGCCGGCGTTGATCAGTTCGAGGTTTTTCTCCTGCAACCAGCCATTGAACAGCGCCAGGTCGCTGCGATAAGCCTGGCGAGTGTTGTCCGACAGGCCTTTTTCCAGCCAGAGGGCGTCGAGGAAGCGGTCGATCAGGGGGTGGTCAATGGCGGGCATGGGGGCTCAGGCAAAATTATGTGGCGTCTGTCAGATCCTATCGCAGGCAAGCCCGCTCCCACAGTGGATCATCGTCGGTCACAACATGGGGGCAGGCAACACAGCCTGCGATAGCCGTAGGTAGATACACAACACTGTAGTGAGCGGGCTTGCCCCGCGCTGGGCTGCGAAGCAGCCCCAATAAAAGCACTGCTGCGCTCCAGATAGAGCCAATTCGCCTGGTTTGGGGCCGCTTCGCAGCCCAGCGCGGGGCAAGCCCGCTCACTACAAAGATGTGTAGCCATCCAGGCTGTGTTAGCGGCGACCCGTTAACAAATTTCAGGCACAAAAAAGCAGCCCGTAGGCTGCTTTTTTCTGCATCGGGAAGCTGGACTTAAGCCAGTTTTTCCTTGATGCGAGCTGCTTTACCGGACAGGTCACGCAGGTAGTACAGCTTGGCTTTACGTACGTCACCGCGACGCTTGACGGCCATGCTGTCGATTTGCGGGCTGTAGGTCTGGAAAGTACGCTCTACGCCAACACCGTTGGAGATTTTACGAACAGTGAAAGCACTGTTCACACCACGGTTACGCTTGGCGATTACCACGCCTTCGAACGCTTGCAGACGCGAACGGTCGCCTTCCTTCACTTTCACCTGAACGACAATAGTGTCGCCCGGGGCAAAGGTAGGGATCTCTTTGGTCATCTGCTCTGCTTCGAGTGCAAGGATGATTTTGTTAGTCATGCTGTGCTCCTAAGGTAAGTCAATGGACCTACCATCGATACGTTGTTAACTATCGTCCCGCGCGAGGATGTATTCCTCGAGCAGCTTCTTCTCTTCTCCAGAAAGCGAGCGGCTTTCCAGAAGATCGGCGCGTCGTTCATAGGTCCGACCAAGGGACTGCTGTAAACGCCAACGCCGGATGTGTGCGTGATTGCCACTTAGCAATACGTCGGGAACACGCTGATCCGCATACACCTCCGGACGGGTGTAGTGCGGGCAATCCAGCAAACCATCCGTGAAGGAATCTTCCTCCGCGGAGTCCGCATGCCCTAAAGCTCCAGGCAGCAGTCGTGTAACCGCATCTATCAGGACCATCGCCGGCAGCTCACCGCCAGACAGGACATAGTCCCCAATCGACCACTCTTCATCGACATGAGCCTCAATAAAGCGCTCGTCAATGCCTTCATAGCGACCGGCAATCAGGATCAGTGCTTCCTCATTCGCCAGTTCGCGCACCCCAGCCTGTTTCAGCTGGCGGCCTTGAGGGGACAGGTAAATTACCTTCGCCTTCTCCCCGGCGGCGGCCTTGGCCTGAGCCAACGCGTCTTCCAGGGGCTTGATCTTCATCACCATGCCCGGGCCACCGCCAAATGGGCGATCGTCCACAGTGTGATGTCGATCCGTCGTGTAGTCTCGCGGGTTCCAACAGGTAAGCTGCAACAGCCCCTGTTTCACCGCCCGACTGGTGATGCCGTACTCGCTGATGGCGGAGAACATCTCGGGAAACAAACTGATCACTTCAATGCGCAAATTAGCCACGCTTAGAAGTCCGCGTCCCATTCCACCTTCATCTCGCCTGCTTCCAGGTCGACAGCCAACACGCATTGCTTCGTATAAGGCAACAGGCGTTCGCGATCATCCAGGCTGCCAGCGCAAGGCTTGACCACCATTACATCATTGGCGCCGGTTTCCAGAAGATGATCGATTTTCCCGAACAATTGCCCGAGTTGATCAATAACCTTCAGACCTTCCAGCTGGTACCAGTAGTACTCGCCGTCGGTCAATTCAGGGAACAGGTTGCGCGGCACGCAGATCTCATAACCGGCCAGAAGACGAGCTTCTTCACGGTCATCAAGACCCTTGAGCTTTGCGACCAGGAACTTATCGCTCCCGCGTCCACTGACCAGCTCGACCTGTTTCACACTACCTTCGCGCTTGAGCGTCCAGGTCTTGTACTGCAACAGGTTTTCAGTCGGATCAGTAAAGGAATACACCTTCACTTCGCCGCGAACGCCATGAACAGAGTAAATCTTGCCGATAACGATCAAATCATCAGCAACAGCTGGCGTCGCGTTCATATTGCTCAGGCTGCGGCCTTAGCCGAGTCCTTCAACAGTTTTGCAACGCGCTCGGATGGCTGTGCACCCACGCTCAGCCAGTAGGCTACGCGCTCTTGGTTCACGGACAGACGAACTTCTTGACCACGAGCAACAGGGTTGAAGAAACCAACCTGTTCCTTGTGCGAACCGTCGCGCGGGTTGCGGCTGTCGGTTACGGTCAAGTGGTAAAACGGGCGCTTTTTGGAGCCGCCAAGGGCAAGACGGATTGTTAGCATGTGAACATCGTTCCTGTAGTCGGTGCTGCAAATCTAAATGCACAGCGGGCATAGGTGCCCGAAAGGCCGCATATTCTAAGGAATATCCGGACTTTTGCAAATGTCTTTTTCTGGCGCCTATCAGCGTGCCATTCAGATCTGCTATAGAGCCGTCGGTTAAAACGGCGAGTCAGCGCCCGCCAACGGCGGGTTTGCTGGAGATCCCACATCCCTGTGGGTCGGAGCAGGAGCTGGGCTCCCGCTCGAATACTTTACATTTTAGGCATGCCACCGCCGGGCAACATACCGCCCATGCCGCGCATCATCTTGGCCATTCCGCCTTTTGCGGAGAACTTCTTCATCATCTTCTGCATCTGCTTGTGCTGCTTGATCAAGCGACCGATGTCCTGCACTTGCGTACCGGAACCCATGGCGATCCGACGTTTGCGCGAACCGCTGATCAGCTCAGGGTCGCGGCGCTCGGCCGGGGTCATGGAGTTGATGATGGCTTCCATCTGCTTGAACTGCTTCTCTGCCGCGCCTTGGGCATTGCCCATTTGCGCCAGGTTCACACCGCCGATGTTCGGCAGTTTGTCCATCAAGCCGCCGAGGCCGCCCATGTTCTTCATTTGTTGCAGCTGGTCGCGGAAGTCTTCGAGGTCGAAGCCCTTGCCCTTCTTCAGCTTCTTGGCCAGCTTATCGGCCTTGTCCTTGTCGAGGGTCGCTTCGGCCTGTTCGATCAGGCTGAGCACGTCGCCCATGCCGAGGATGCGCGAGGCGATACGCTCCGGGTGGAACGGCTCGAGCGCGTCGCTCTTCTCGCCCATACCGATGAACTTGATCGGCTTGCCGGTGATGGCACGCACCGACAGTGCGGCACCGCCACGGGCATCGCCGTCGACCTTGGTCAGGATCACGCCGGTCAGTGGCAGTGCGTCGCCGAAGGCCTTGGCGGTGTTGGCCGCATCCTGGCCGGTCATGGCGTCGACCACGAACAGCGTCTCGACCGGGTTGATCGCGGCATGCAGCGCCTTGATCTCGCCCATCATCTCTTCGTCGATGTGCAGGCGACCGGCGGTATCGACGATGACCACGTCGATGAACTTGAGCTTGGCTTCTTTAATAGCGGCGTTGGCGATGTCGACCGGCTTCTGGCTCAGGTCGGACGGGAAGAAGGTCACGCCCACTTCGCCCGCGAGCATTTCCAACTGCTTGATGGCCGCCGGACGGTAGACGTCGGCCGACACCACCATCACGGACTTTTTCTTGCGCTCTTTAAGGAAGCGCGCCAGCTTGCCGGCGGTGGTGGTCTTACCCGCACCCTGCAGACCCGCCATCAGCACGACGGCCGGTGGCACGGCGCTGAGGTTCAAGTCTTCGTTGGCCGCGCCCATCAGGCTTTCGAGTTCGGCCTGGACGATCTTCACAAACGCCTGGCCCGGGGTCAGGCTGCGGGACACTTCGGTGCCCACTGCGCGCTCTTTGACCGAGTTGACGAAGTCCTTTACCACCGGCAAGGCGACGTCGGCTTCCAGCAACGCCATACGCACTTCGCGCAGGGTGTCTTTAATATTGTCCTCGGTCAGCTTGGCCTTGCCGGTTACGTGGCGCAGCGTCTGCGAGAGACGGTCAGTCAAGTTTTCAAACATGCGCGATCCTTTCAGGCCCTATTCATCGAAATGCATTGGTAGACCGAGGTAATGGCGGCCCAGGCTGCGGTAAATCGCTATTAAAAACAGCGCTCGGCGAGCCTGCGGCGTGGGCAGGTCGCGGATTATAGCGAAGACTGCGCCCATGCACACCCGCTGTCTGGTCCGGGAGTCTTTCGTGTTACGCAGGGGTATGCCAAACTCAGCGCCTTTCGGGCCTGCTTAACAGGATTTATGCTCCCTTTGTCACCCAGTTTGCTACCCAGCCTCGCCGCCGCCATTTTGTATGCCGCTGCGACTTTCTATCAGGGCACTCGTCTGGCCCAAGGCACCAAGGCGGACAAACGCCTGCTGGTGGGCCTTGGCGTCCTCGCCCTGCTGGCTCACGCTGCCAGTTTGTTTACCCACCTGATGACGCCCGTCGGCCTGGGCCTGGATTTTTTCAGCGCCGCCAGCCTGATTGCCGCCGCCGTCATCGCACTGACCCTGATGGCCTGCTATCGGATTCCCGTCGAGAACCTGCTGGTGCTGTTATTCCCGCTGGGCGTGCTGACGGTGCTGCTGGCGCAATTCGCGCCCACCGGCACGGTGCAGGTGATTGATGAAGAACCGGGCATCCTCGCGCACATCCTGCTGTCGATCCTGGCCTACGGCATGTTCACCATCGCGGTGTTCCAGGCCCTGCTCCTGCTGTTGCAGGACCACCAGCTCAAGCACAAGCACCCCTCCGGGCTGATCAAGAACTTCCCGCCGTTGCAAACCATGGAGAGCCTGCTGTTCGGCTTCCTGTGGGCCGGCTGGACGCTGCTGTCGCTGTCGCTGATCTCCGGCTGGCTGTTTGTCGAAAACCTGTTCGCCCAGCACCTTGTGCACAAAACCCTGCTGGCGTGCCTGGCCTGGGTGGTGTTCAGCGTCTTGCTGTGGGGGCGCAACCGCCTCGGCTGGCGCGGGCACAAGGCGATCCGCTGGACGCTGGCCGGTTTCTGCCTGCTGATGCTGGCCTATTTCGGCAGCAAGCTGGTTCGCGAATACATCCTGCATATCTGACGGGCAGCAAAAATGGACAACTTGCCCCTGGGGCCGATGCTCGCGGTAATTGCCTTGCTGCTGTTATGGGCGGCACTGTTTACCGCCATCGAGGCCGCGCAACAACACCTGCTGGCCCTGCGCCCCGGAACGCGCCAGGGTGACAAGGCCGCCGCTCGCCTGAACTTCCCGCGCCATAGCCTGATCCTGTGCAACAGCCTGTGCCGCGCGGCGGTGGTGATCCTCTGCACGCTGCTGGCGATCTACGCCTGGGCGCAGAATGGCCCGTGGCTCGGCTGGCTGATCTCCTGTGCCCTGCTGCTGATCCTCGCCGACTACTTGCCGCGCACTCTGGCCACTCGCCACCCTCAAGCGGTGCTGGGCTTTGGCAATACGCTGCTGGGCGTCCCGCTGAAAATCCTCTACCCCCTGGCCTGGCTGCTCAATGGCATCAGCCTGTTGCTGCTGCGCCCGTTCGCACGCACATCCGGCGTGGTGAAAAAGAGCGACGAACCGCAGCCCGACCACGACGATGAACCGGAACCGGAGGCCGACGAAAACCGTACCCCCGGCATGCCAGGCATCCACGCCCTGGACAACATCACGGTCAACGACATCCTGGTGCCCCGCAGCGAAGTGGACGGCATCAACCTGGATGACTCGGTCGAAGAGATCATCGAGCAACTGCGCACCTCCGAGCGCACCCGCCTGCCGGTGTTCCACAGTGATATCAACCAAGTCCAGGCCGTACTCAACACGCGGCAGATCCAGCACCTGCTGCCTGACGCCAGCCTGACCAAAGAAGCGTTGCTGGCGGCTTGCCACGAACCCTACTTCGTCCCCGAAAGCACGCCCCTGCAACTGCAATTGCTGAATTTCCACAAGCAACAGCGACGCCTGGGCATGGTGGTGGACGAGTACGGCGAAGTGCTGGGCATTGTCACCCTGGAAGATATCCTCGAAGAAATCGTCGGCGAATTCGAAAGCGAGCAGAGTGCAGACAACCCGCATATCGAAGCGCAACCGGATGGCCGCTATATCATCGACGGCGCCGCCTCGATCCGCGAACTGAACAAGAGCCTGAACTGGCACCTGCCCAGTGATGGCCCCAAGACCCTCAACGGCCTGGTCACCGAAGCCCTGGAGACCATCCCGGACTGCGCGGTGTGCCTGAAAATCGGCCGCTACCGCCTGGAAATCCTCGAGACCGAAGACAACCGGGTGAGCAAGGTGCTGATCTGGCACACCAGCAAAATGCCCGTCGCCGCTTAGTTTCCAGACAAAACACAATCAAATGTGGGAGGGGGCTTGCCCCCGATGGCCGAGTGTCAGTCACTGCATCAGGTGACTGATACTCGGCTATCGGGGGCAAGCCGAATCGTCTCACTGCTCCCCACATTTTGACTTGTTGTCTGTTCAAACCCCTTCCTATAATCCCTGCGGCTTATCCAAGCCCCGCCCGACCGCGTGCTACCCGCACCCAACGCGTCCAGGCACCGCTTCATCCTGTCTGACCGGTGTTCGCTCCCATCCCGAGCCACCCCGCGCAACCCCTGATCCATGGGTGTTCGACCAATAATAATCCGCGTCCAAACGCGCAATGACCGTCAGGGATATCGCCATGAGCACCACCTACAACGAGGCCGCGACCGCCGCCCCGACCAACTCGACTGCACGGGTCGCCACGGCGAGCATCGTCGGCACCGCCATCGAGTTCTACGATTTCTATATCTACGCCACGGCAGCTGCGCTGGTGATCGGCCCGGTGTTCTTCCCGCAGACCTCCGGCACCGCGCAGATGCTGGCGTCGTTCCTGACCTTCGGTATCGCCTTCATCGCCCGCCCATTGGGCTCGGCGCTGTTCGGCCACTTCGGTGATCGCATCGGGCGTAAATCGACGCTGGTGGCTTCGCTGCTGCTGATGGGGGTGTGTACCACGCTGATAGGCTTGCTGCCGGGTTATGACAGCATCGGGGCCTGGGCGCCGATCCTGTTATGCATACTGCGGTTTGGCCAGGGCTTGGGGCTCGGTGGGGAATGGGGCGGCGCGGCACTGCTGGCGACCGAGAATGCGCCCAAAGGCAAGCGCGCCTGGTTCGGGATGTTCCCGCAACTGGGCCCTTCGATTGGCTTCCTGGCGGCCAATGGCTTGTTCCTGATCCTGGCGATGAGCCTGAACGACGAGCAGTTCCGCAGCTGGGGCTGGCGCATCCCGTTCATCCTCAGCGCTGCGTTGGTGATGGTGGGCCTGTATGCGCGCTTGAAGCTGCATGAAACGCCAGTCTTCGCCAATGCCGTCGCCAAAGAAGCGCCGGTAAAAGTGCCGTTGGTGGAACTGTTCAGCCAGCATTGGCTGCCCGTATTGCTGGGCGCCGCGTCGATGGTGGTGTGTTATGCGTTGTTCTACATCACCACCGCGTTTTCACTGAGCTACGGCGTTTCGACCTTGGGCTATAGCCGCGAGACCTTCCTTGGCTTGTTGTGCTTTGCCGTGCTGTTCATGGGCCTGGCCACGCCGCTGGCGGCCTTGGCCAGTGACCGTTACGGGCGCAGGCCTGTGCTGATCGTCGGTGCGATCCTGGCGATCCTGTCGGGCTTTACCATGGAGCCATTACTGACCCACGGTTCGACCTGGGCGGTGGCGCTGTTCCTGGCCTTGGAGCTGTTCCTGATGGGCGTGACCTTTGCGCCCATGGGCGCCATGCTGCCGGAATTGTTCCCCACGCGTGTGCGTTATACCGGCGCGTCGGCGGCGTATAACCTGGGTGGGATCGTGGGGGCTTCAGCGGCACCGTTCTTCGCGACCAAGCTGGTGGCGATGGGTGGGCTGAGTTATGTCGGCGGGTATGTGTCGGCGGCGGCGTTGCTCAGCTTGATTGCTGTGCTGTGCCTGAAAGAGACGCGGGATAATGACCTGAACAAGGTTGCCTGATAGACCGCCTTCGCAGCGATGCGGCGACCCGACAAGCCCGCTCCCACATTTGATCGGGTTCACACATTTTGACTTGTGAACTCATTCAAGTGTGGGAGCCGGGCTTGCCCGCGATGGGCGCGACGCGGTTTAAAGCTCTACGACAACAGCCTTGGAAGCACGAGTAGCCTTCGCCCGAGCCGCTTCAATCGACTCATCCCGCGCCAGCGCCACACCCATGCGACGCTGGCCATTCACTTCCGGCTTGCCAAACAGGCGCAACGCCGTGTCCGGCTCGCTCAACGCGGCGCCCAAGTTGGCGAACGCGGTCTGGGTCGACTGCCCTTCCACCAGAATCACCGCCGAAGCCGAAGGCCCGAACTGACGGATCAACGGGATCGGCAGGCCCAGGATGGCGCGAGCGTGCAAGGCGAACTGCGACAGGTCTTGGGAAATCAGGGTCACCAGGCCGGTGTCATGCGGGCGCGGCGACACTTCACTGAACCACACCTGATCACCCTTGATGAACAGCTCCACGCCAAACAGGCCACGACCGCCCAGGGCCTCGGTCACCGCTTTGGCAACGCGCTCGGACTCGGCCAGGGCAATCGGGCTCATGGCCTGCGGCTGCCAGGATTCCTGGTAGTCGCCCTTCTCCTGACGGTGACCGACTGGCGCGCAGAAGGTGGTGCCACCGATGTGACGCACGGTCAGCAGGGTGATTTCGTAGTCGAAGTCGATAAAGCCTTCGATGATCACACGCCCTTTACCGGCACGACCGCCCTCCTGAGCGTAGTCCCAGGCTTTCTGCACATCGTCTGTGCTGCGCAGCAGGCTCTGGCCCTTGCCCGACGAACTCATCACCGGCTTGACCACGCACGGGAAGCCCAGGTCCTGGACGGCCTGGCTGTAGTCTTCGAAGGTATCGGCGAAGTGGTACGGCGAGGTCGGCAGGTCCAGCTCTTCGGCGGCCAGGCGGCGGATGCCTTCGCGGTTCATGGTCAGCGAGGTAGCACGCGCGGTCGGGATCACGGTGAAGCCTTCAGCTTCCAGTTCCACCAGGGTGGCGGTGGCGATGGCTTCGATTTCCGGCACGATGAAGTGCGGTTTTTCCGCCTCGATCACCGCACGCAGGGCGGCGCCGTCGAGCATGTTGATCACGTGGCTACGGTGCGCCACCTGCATGGCCGGCGCGTTGGCGTAGCGATCCACGGCAATCACTTCAACGCCCAGGCGTTGCAGTTCGATTACCACTTCCTTGCCCAGCTCACCGCAGCCACACAGCAAAACGCGGGTCGCGGTTGGCGACAATGGAGTTCCGATTCGGGTCATCTCAGGTCCTCAGGGGAGCGGATCATGGGGAGAAAGGCGGGCATTTTACATGAACTGTAAAAATTGGCCTCAGTTGGCGACGGCCCGCTTGCGGATTCGCCAAGCCATGATCAGCCACACCACCGTGACCCCGGCGAATTTCGATACCAGCGCGGTGCCCGCCACGGCCGGGGTGAGCGCGCCGATCAGGCCGAAGAAGATAAACGTGTCGAGGGGAATGCTCAGTGCTGAACTTATCCACAGGCGATCGTGCAGCGGGCGCTTGGTGATACTGAACACCAGCCAGTCGATGCACTCGGACACTGCGAACGCCGTGGCGCTGGCCAGGGCAATGGCCGGGTCGGACGTGACATACGACAGCACCAGCGCCGCCAGCATGGCAATGATTGCACCGTGGCCGAAGCGGGTTTGCACCATGTCGCGCAAGATAAAGACCAGGCCACCCCAGGCGGACCAGATGACGTCCAGGTGCGGGGCGGTGGAGAAGGCGAAGTTGATCAGCACGACGCTGCTGATGTAGGCGATCAGGAAGAGCATGGAGGACGGACCTGTGGGTGATGCCGCACAGGGTACTTCACAGCAACCCTTGTAGCGAGCGGACCTCTTGTGGTGAACGGGCTTGCTGTGGTGAGCGGGCTTCTTGTGGTGAGCAGGCTTCTTGTGGTGAGCGGGCTTCTTGTGGTGAGCAGGCTTCTTGTGGTGAGCGGGCTTCTTGTGGTGAGCGGGCTTGCCCCGCGCTGGGTGGCGAAGCCGCCCCATTTCAGGCACTGAGTTTTCCCAGTTAGAACTGAGTGCCTGGGTTTGGGGCGGCTTCGCCACCCAGCGCGGGGCAAGCCCGCTCACTACAAATCAGGCACCGGATTCCCCGGAAACCATAAACACCAACCCACTCGCCACCGCCCGCTCATGGCACAACCCTAACACCACCCGGCGCTCGGCATTGTCCATGCGGCTCCAACGCGTGATCTCATCCACCGTACGCTGGCAGCCGGTGCACATGTCGTCATCGTCCAGCGCGCAAATGCTCACGCACGGCGAGGCGACGGGGCGTTCAATGGGGTTCATGCTTCCTGCTCAACCAGGTCACGCGCATAACGCTGCGAGTTTTGCACGTAGTGCGCAGCGCTGGCTTCGAGCATGCGTTTTTGCGCGTCGGTCAGTTCACGCACCACCTTGCCCGGCGAGCCCATCACCAGCGAACCATCCGGGATTTCCTTGCCTTCGCCGATCAGCGAGTTGGCGCCGATGATGCAATGTTTGCCGATCTTCGCGCCGTTGAGGATCACAGCATTAATGCCGATCAGGCTGTAATCGTCGACAGTGCAACCATGCAACATGGCGTTATGACCAATGGTCACGCCAGTGCCCAGGGTCAGCGGGTAGCCCATGTCGGTGTGCATGACGCTACCGTCCTGCACGTTACTGTTCTTGCCGATCAGGATCAGTTCGTTGTCGCCACGCAGCACCGCGTTGAACCAGACGTTGGCGCCCTCCTCCAGCTTGACCTTGCCCACCAGTGTGGCATTCGGTGCCACCCAGCTCTGTGGATGAGTCTCGACACGGGCGTCGCCCAGGCGGTATTTCATGGTTTTCCCTCACGGCATTGCCATTCAAGCGATGGCTTAGGTATTGATGAAGCTCTTGGGCGGCTGATGCAGGCTGATCTGAGCGTCGTCATAGAGCAGATTGATCAGCTCGACGATCATGATTGCCGTCAGCCCCCAAATCTTGTATTCGCCGAACCGATAGCTGGGCACGTACCAACTGCGGCCCTGGTAATCAATCCGATGGGTATGTTCGCGCGGGTCCTGTCGGAAGAAGTCCAACGGCACGCTGAAAACGGCGGCAATCTCGGCATCGTTGGCCAGGTATTCGACGTAATCGGGGATAACGCCCACATACGGCGTGACGCGAATGCCATGCAGGGAGATCAACGGGCTCAGGGGGCCGATCACTTCGACCAGCCCAGGCGGCAGGCCAATTTCTTCTTCGGCCTCGCGCAGCGCGGTGAAGATCAGGTCCGGGTCTTCAGGGTCGCGGCGCCCGCCGGGGAAGGCCACTTCGCCACCATGGGTCGACAGGCCGCTGGCGCGCAGGGTCAGGATCAGCTCAGGTTCGTCACTGCGGGTAATCGGCACCAATACAGCGGCCTCGGGGAAACGTCCGTCCGTTTCCAGCGTATGCGGCGTGTGATTGCTTACCCGGCGAAGTAGCTCGTCCAGCATGAGTCATCTCGGTCTGTTGGCTACCTTGCATCATGCACCAAAGCGTGCGGGTGCCCAACCCCAAAACCCGCGCAGTGTCGCTAAACGACAACTTGCAGCGCCCTGCCCGTCACGCCAAGATAGACGCACTTTCCAGGAACCCCAGCATGAATTTCTGCAGCCAGTGCGGTAAACCGGTTACCCAACGCATCCCCGAAGGCGACGGCCGCCTGCGCTTTGTGTGTGATCACTGCTCGACCATCCACTACCAGAACCCCAATATCGTCGCCGGCACCGTACCGGTGTGGGGCGATAAAGTGCTGCTGTGCCGCCGCGCCATCGAGCCGCGCCTGGGTTACTGGACCCTGCCAGCAGGGTTTATGGAGAACGGCGAGACGGTGCAACAGGCCGCCGCCCGCGAAACCCTGGAAGAAGCCTGCGCCCGTGTGCACAACCTGAGCCTCTACACGCTGATCGACGTGCCGCACATCAACCAAGTGCATATCTTCTACCGCGCCGAGCTGGTGGACCTGGACTATGCCGCCGGCCCCGAAAGCCTTGAAGTGCAGTTGTTCGACGAAGCCGACATCCCTTGGTCCGAGCTGGCTTTCCGCACCGTGGGCCGTACCCTAGAATACTTTTTCGCTGACCGTCGGCAACAGTCGTTCCCCGTGCGCAGCGAGGCCGTGCCGCCAATGGGCAAGCCCACCCAATAACACTCCGGCAGATGGCCTTTAAAGGGATACCGTTTCAATGCGTTGGTTGCTTGCTCTTATCTGCCTGTCGTTCGTTACCCTGTCATCGGCCTCCACCGTGGAAACCCTGGGCGGTAAAACCGTCGAAAAAGTCCTGGTGCTCAAGTCCGCCCACCAGCTGCAGTTGATCAACGACGGCAAGCCCTTCAAGACCTACCGTATTTCCCTGGGCAAAAACCCCAAGGGCCACAAGTTGATCGAGGGCGACCGCCGCACGCCGGAGGGCCTGTACTGGATCGACTGGCGCAAGACCAGCGAGCGCTTCAACCTGGCCATGCACATCTCCTACCCGAATATCAGCGACGCCGCCCGCGCCCGCCGCGAAGGCGTGAAGCCGGGAAGCATGATCATGATCCACGGCACCCCCGACACCGAGGATTACCCGGAGCAGTGGTTCCACACCCTGGACTGGACCGACGGCTGCATCGGCATGCGCAATGTGGATATGCGTGAAGTCTGGACCCTGGTCAAAGACGGCACCCTGATCGAGATTCGGCCGTAATCTCGTACCGTTCGTAAAATAATCTGAAAATAATTCCTGCCCCTGGCAGCGCCTGCCGGTGAATACCAGTTCACCGTGCGGGCTGCGCACTTCTGCGCGCGATAAAGACCTCTCTAATACCACTTGATACCAGGCACCAATAGAGCGCCCTAAAACCGGTGCTTGCACCGTTTTGGCAGCATTGACATGGTATTTAAGTGGTATTAATTTCCGGCCCATACCGGGCGACAACACTCCAATAACCGCATCGGAAACCTCACAGATGAACCCCATCCTGACGCTGCGTCCCGACGACAAACAATCCACGCCGCTGTACCTGCAACTGGCGCGCAACCTCGAAGCGGCGATCCATGCCGGCCAGTGGAAATCCGAACAGGCACTGCCGTCGGAGCGCGCCCTCAGCGAGCAGTTGAGTATTTCGCGAGTGACTGCGCGTAAAGCGCTGGAAGTGCTGTTTGCCCAAGGCCTCATCCGCCGCAGCCAAGGCTCCGGCACGTTTATCACGCCGCGCCTGGAACAACCGCTGTCACGCCTGTCGGGCTTCAGCGAGATGCTGCGGCTGAAGGGTTTTGTCCCCACCTCCCAGTGGCTGGAGCGCGATATCACCCCGCCGACCCACGAAGAGCTGATCCGCCTGGGCCTGTCGCCCACCGACAAAGTGGCGCGCCTCAAACGCCTGCGCAAAGCCGATGACACGGTCATGGCGATTGAAATGACCGCCATGCCCGCCTCCGTGCTGCCCCACCCGCAAGCCATCGGCAATTCGCTGTACGAATACCTGGAAAGCATCGGTAAGCCTGTCGTGCGTGCCCTGCAGCACATCCAGGCCATTAATGCCTCGGATGAGTTCGCCAAGCTGGTAGGCATTGCTCCCGGCACCGCCATGCTGCTGATGACCCGGGTCGGCTACACCGCCGACAACACGCCAATTGAAATCACCGACACCTACTGCCGCAACGACTACTACGACTTCGTCGCAGAACTGCGCCGCCATGACTATTCCGCTGAACTGCGAATTTAGAGAACTGCCCATGTCCGAAGACAACATCCTCACGCCCAGCGGCTGGATTCGCGGCCGCCTGGTGCACGAGCACGGCAAGGTCGTCGCCATCGAAGGCACGCCGTGCGACCCGGCTGACAACGACTTGCCCTACTTGCTGCCCGGTTTTATCGACTTGCATGTGCACGGCGGTGGCGGCAAGGACATCATGGAAGGCGTTGAGGCCTTCGAGACCATCACCCGCACCCATGTGCGTTTCGGCACCACCTCGCTGCTGGCCACCACCATGACGGCACCGGTGGATGAAATCTCCCGCGTGCTCGGCCAGCTCGGCAACTTCTGCGAGCAACGTCCTACAGGCAGCGCCCGTGTGCTCGGCGTGCACTTGGAAGGTCCCTACATCAATCCAGGCAAACTCGGCGCCCAACCTAACTTCGCCCACACCGCGTTGATGGCCGAAGTGGAAGCCTACCTGCGCCTGGCGCCGATCCGGGTGATCACCATCGCGCCGGAAATCGCCGGCCACGATGCGCTGATCCGCGCCCTCAGCGAACGCGGCGTGCGCATGCAGATCGGCCACACCCTGGGCAGCTATGAAGAAGGCGTCGCCGCCCTCGCCGCCGGTGCCACCAGCTTCACGCATTTGTACAACGCCATGAGCCCGCTGCATCACCGCGAGCCCGGCATCGTCGGCGCCGCGCTGGCGCACGCCCAGTACGCCGAATTGATCCCCGACCTGCTGCACGTCCACCCCGGCGCCATGCGCGTGGCACTGCGCGCGATCCCCTGCCTGTACTGCGTCACCGACTCCACCGCCGCCGCCGGCATGCCCGATGGCGAATATAAGCTGGGCAGCCACACCGTGACCAAATGCCTGGGCGGGGTGCGCCTGGCCGACGGCACCCTGGCCGGCAGCACGCTGACCATGGACCAGGCGCTGCGCAACCTGGTGAAGATCGGCCTGCCCATCAGCGAAGCCTCACAACGCCTGTCGCAATTTCCTGCGGACTACCTGGGCCTGGAAGAACGCGGCCGCCTGCAACCCGGCAGTTTTGCCGACTGCGTGCGCCTGGACCGCTCCCTGACACTCACAGACGTAATGGTCGAAGGAGAAACCATTGACTTCAAAAATGCTTGAAGAGGCCCTGGCCTCCTGCGACGCCGTCGCGGCGCAGCTGCAACGCCTGGACCCGTTGCTGGAGGAAGTCGCCGGCCGCCTGCGCCGCCAGCCGCCGCAAGTGGCGATGACCATCGCCCGTGGCAGCTCGGACCATGCCGCCAGCTACTTCGCGTACTTGGCCATGCAACATGTGGGCATTCCGGTCGCGTCATTGCCCATGTCCGTGGTGACCTTGTTGCAAGCGCCGATGAAAGTCAGCGGCCAGGTGGCATTTGGGTTCTCCCAATCGGGCCAGAGCCCGGACCTGGTCAACAGCCTGCGCCTGCTGCGTAAACGTGGCGCCTTGAGCGTTTCGCTGGTCAACGCCGAAGATTCGCCCTTGGAAGCCGCCTGCGAGTTTCATATACCGCTGTGCGCCGGGCCGGAACACAGCGTGGCCGCCACCAAAAGCTTTATCGCCACCCTCAGCGCCAGCGCGTTGTTGATCGGTCACTGGAACCAGGAAGCCGATTTGCTCGAAGCCTGCCGCGCCCTGCCCGACGAGCTGCGTACAGCCGCCAAGCAGGATTGGACCACTGCCATCGACGCCCTGCGCGATTGCCAGCAATTGATGGTCATCGGCCGAGGCGCCGGCTTTGCCATCGCCCAGGAAGCCGCGCTCAAGCTCAAGGAAACCTCGGCGATCCAGGCCGAAGCGTTCAGCAGCGCCGAAGTGCGCCACGGGCCGATGGCGTTGATTGGCGATAACTATCCATTGCTGGTCTTCGCCCCACGCGGCGCCGAGCAAGCCGGCCTGCTGAGCCTGGCCGCCGACATGCGCCAACGCGGCGCCCGCGTGTTGCTGGCCGCGCCGGACGATATCGCCGAACGCGACCTGACTTTGAGCCGCGCCGAACACCCGAGCCTGGACCCGATCCTGGCGATCCAGAGTTTCTACGTGATGGCCGCAGGCCTGGCGGTCGCCCGGGGCATGGACCCGGACCAACCGCGCCACCTGAGCAAAGTCACTCGTACTCACTGAGTCGAGTGCCGTGTTTTCCTGATGAGTACCGTGCCCATGTCCAACAACAATAATGATCTGACCCTCTGCGCGCCCCTCAGCGGGCCGGTACTGACCCTGGGCAATGTTCCCGACGACGTGTTCGCCAGTGGCGCCATGGGCGACGGCATTGCCATCGACCCGCTGAATGATTGCCTGCACGCGCCGTTTGACGGGGAAATCATCCACGTCGCGCGCACCGGGCACGCCCTGACGATCCGCGCCAGGAACGGTGCCGAGGTGTTGATGCATGTGGGCATCGATACGGTGGAACTGAATGGCGAGGGGTTTGCCTTGCTGGTGAAGAACGGCGCGCGGGTGAGCCAGGGCCAAGCCCTGGTTCAGTTTGACCTGGACCGGATTGCGCGCCAGTGCAAGAGCCTGGTCAGCCTGATCATCCTGACCAATGGCGAGCGCTTCGAATTGCGTGCGCTTGCCGGGCGAACGGTCAAGGTCGGCGAGCCGTTGTTGCAGATCGTGGCGCGTTCGGCGGCGTCGGCTGAAACGCCTGTGGATAACTCGGCAGGTGAAGCCAGCGCCAGCGTACGCATTACCCATCGGGGCGGATTGCATGCGCGTCCGGCGGCATTAGTGCGCAAGGCCGCGCAGGGTTTCAGCAGCCAGGCGCAACTGCATTTTGGCGACAAGTCGGCGTCGTGCGACAGCCTGATTGGCTTGATGGGCCTGGGCATTGGTGAAGGTGATGAGGTCCGCGTGAGCTGTCGTGGCAAGGACGCTGAGGCGGCGCTGCAGGCGTTGGTCGCGGCCTTGTCCGCCGTCATTAAAGAAGAACACCACGCCCCCGCCGCAGCCGCCGCGCCGCGCCGGGCGAATACCGAAGTCGGTGTGTTGCAAGGCGTGTGTGCTGCGCCGGGCCTGGTGTGCGGGCCGCTGTTCCGCCTGACCGGCATCGAACTGCCTGCCGACACCGGCAACCACTCTGCCGATGAGCAACTGCAACGTCTGGACGCGGCCCTGGAGCAAGTGCGCAGCGAAATCAGCAGCACCCTCGACCACGCCCGCCAGCGCAAGAACGCCGAGGAAGAGGACATCTTCGCCGCCCACCTCGCGCTGCTGGAAGACCCTAATTTGCTCGAAGCTGCGACCGGCTCGATTGAACAAGGCAGCGCGGCTACCCACGCCTGGCGCGATGCAATCCAGGCGCAATGCGCAGTGCTGCTGGCCCTGGGCAAACCGCTGTTCGCCGAGCGCGCCAATGACCTGCGTGACCTGCAACAACGGGTACTGCGCGCATTACTGGGTGAAGGCTGGCACTTCGAATTGCCGGCCGGGGCGATTGTCAGCGCCCATGAACTGACGCCGTCTGACCTGCTGCAACTGAGTGCGCAACACGCCGTCGGCCTCTGCATGGCCGAAGGCGGCGCCACTTCTCACGTAGCCATTTTGGCTCGGGGTAAAGGCCTGCCTTGCGTAGTGGCGTTGGGCGCCGACGTACTCGACGTGCCCCAGGGCCAACGCGTGGTGCTGGACGCCGCCAACGGTCGCCTGGAACTGGCCCCCAGCGATGCGCGCCACGCTGAAGTGCACCAGATTCGCGACGCGCAAAAGTTGCGGCGCCAGCAGCAACAGGCGCAAGCCCAACAACCCGCTCACACCACCGACGGTGTGAGCATCGAGATCGCCGCGAATGTCGCCTCCAGCGCCGAAGCCCAGGTGGCGTTCGAAAACGGTGCCGATGGCGTCGGCCTGCTGCGCACCGAATTTCTCTTCGTCGACCGCCGCACCGCGCCCGATGAACAGGAACAACGCCACGCCTACCAAGCCGTGCTGGATGCCATGGGTGACAAGTCAGTGATCATCCGCACCATTGACGTGGGTGGCGACAAGCAACTCGACTACCTGCCGTTGCCCGTCGAAGCTAACCCGGTGCTGGGCCTGCGTGGGATTCGCCTGGCCCAGGTGCGCCCTGACGTGCTCGACCAGCAACTGCGTGCCCTGCTGCAAGTCAGTCCGCTGGCGCGCTGCCGGATCCTGCTGCCGATGGTCAGCGAGGTCGATGAACTGCTGCACATCCGCCAACGCCTGGATGAGCTGTGCGTGGAGTTGGAACTGACCCAGCGCCCAGAACTGGGCGTGATGATCGAAGTGCCCGCCGCTGCACTGATGGCCGAGCAGCTTGCGCGGTATGCAGACTTCCTGTCCATCGGCACCAATGACCTGTCCCAGTACACCCTGGCGATGGACCGCGACCACGCCGGCCTCGCCGCCCGCGTCGATGCGTTGCACCCGGCGCTGCTGCGGCTGATCGCCCAAACCTGCGCGGGCGCTGCGAAACACGGGCGTTGGGTCGGCGTGTGTGGCGCCCTGGCATCCGACCCGCTGGCCACACCGGTGCTGGTCGGCCTGGGGGTCAGCGAGCTGTCCGTCAGCCCGCTGCAGATCGGCGAAATCAAGGACCGCGTCCGCCACCTGGATGCGGCGCAATGCCGGCAACTGAGCCAGGGCCTGCTCCACCTGAGCAGCGCCAAGGCCGTTCGCCAAGCCTGTCAACACCACTGGCCGCTGAGCTGACAACAACAAGAAAAAAGGAGACACGCCATGTACCAACATTTTATTGAAGGCCTGCAACGCCTCGGCCGCGCGCTGATGCTGCCGATCGCAATCCTGCCGATCGCCGGCCTGCTGCTGCGCCTGGGCGACACCGACCTGCTGAACATCGCGGTGATGCACGATGCCGGGCAGGCAATCTTCGCCAACCTGGCGCTGATCTTCGCCATCGGCATTGCCGTGGGCTTTGCCCGCGACAACAACGGCACGGCCGGACTGGCCGGGGCCATTGGTTACCTGGTGATGGTCTCCACGCTCAAGGTGATGGACACCACCATCAACATGGGCATGCTCGCCGGGATCGCCAGCGGCTTGATGGCAGGCGGGCTGTATAACCGCTTCAAGGACATCAAACTGCCGGAGTACCTGGCGTTCTTTGGTGGGCGGCGTTTTGTGCCGATTGTCACCGGGTTTTCGGCAGTTGGGCTGGGCGTGATCTTTGGTTTGATCTGGCCGCCGATCCAGCATGGCATCAACAGCTTCGGCGTCTTGCTGATGGAAAGCGGCAGCCTGGGGGCGTTTGTGTTTGGCGTGTTCAACCGCCTGCTGATCGTTACCGGCCTGCACCATATCCTCAACAACATGGCGTGGTTTGTGTTTGGCACATTTACCGACCCGGTGACCGGGGCGGTCGTGACCGGTGACCTGACCCGCTACTTTGCTGGCGACCCCAAAGGCGGCCAGTTCATGACCGGCATGTTCCCAGTGATGCTGTTTGGCCTGCCGGCCGCGTGTTTGGCGATGTACCGCAATGCATTGCCGGAACGACGCAAGGTGATGGGTGGGATTTTCCTGTCGATGGCGCTGACCTCGTTTTTGACTGGGGTGACGGAGCCGATTGAATTTGCGTTTATGTTCCTTGCGCCGTTTTTGTACCTGATTCACGCCGTGCTGACGGGCCTGTCGATGGCTGTCACCAATATGCTGAATATCCACCTGGGCTTTACCTTCTCCGGTGGGTTTATCGACATGGTGCTGGGTTGGGGCAAGTCCACCAATGGCTGGCTGGTGTTCCCGGTGGGGTTGGCCTACGCGCTGGTCTACTACAGCGTGTTCAACTACTGCATTCGTCGGTTCAACCTCAAGACGCCGGGCCGTGAAGATATTCCGGTGATGCAGGCTGAGGTGATGACGGATAACCAGCGGGCCACGGCATACATCCAAGCCCTGGGCGGCGCGGAGAACCTGCTGAGCGTTGGCGCCTGCACCACACGCCTGCGGTTGGACATGGTGGATCGCAACAAGGCGGTGGATGCGGAGCTGAAAGCACTGGGTGCCATGGCTGTGGTTCGACCGGGGAACGGCGGGAGCTTGCAGGTGGTGGTTGGGCCGATGGCGGATAGCATTGCTGATGAGATTCGCTTGGCCATGCCGTCGTTTGTTGCCAGCACACCTATGACGGTTGCGCTTGTGGATAAGCCGCTGGCAGTGAATGTGCAGGAAGCCGAGAAATGGCTGAGCGCCTTGGGTGGCCGTGGGAATGTGCGGCAGCTGGAAGCCGTGGCGATGACCCGGTTGCGGGTGGAGTTGGGGGATGATTCGGGGTTGTCTGAAGCTGATCTCACTGCACTGGGTTGCCAAGGTGTCAGCCAGCTGGAAAGCGGTGCTTGGCACCTGTTGATTGGTGACAAGGCCTCCGGGTTGAGTGAGGCGCTGGAGCGGTTGGTTACCCACCCAATCAACGCCTGATCCCCCTGTGGCGAGGGAGCTTGCTCCCGCTGGGCTGCGTAGCAGCCCCTTGTTCAGAACACCCCTTTTTTCAGACAGAACGCTGTGGCAGGTTTTGGGGGCGCTTCGCACCCCAACGGGAGCAAGCTCCCTCGCCACAGGGTGTGGTGTATTCAGTTGCTGATCGGCACTTCCTGTAGGTCCAACACCCGATCGACCATCAACTGGATACCTTCCACCATTCGATGAATCCCCAGCACCGCATCACGCTGGGGGCCGTCGACGTCAAACGCCAGATTGCCCGCCAGTGCCTGGACTGATGCCAGGTCTTGGGAAGCATTGGCGAGCAGGGTTTCGCTGTTCAAGTTGGGTAGTACAGTGAAGAGTTGGTCGGCGGGCTGAGAATCAGATGGAGGATTTGGACTGTTTTTGATCATGGTAAAACTCCTAACAAAAAGTGGGAGCTACCGACATCACTTGCAGATGATGGGTGGCAGCTGTGTACGGGTCTGCAAGACCGAGTTGTTAGGAACCTCGGCAGACCCGAGGGTCTCCCGCACACAGCCACCATGAATCAATAACCGCTTTATGAAAGCGGCATGATTATAGGTGCGCTGTTCAGCACTAACAAATTATCGGCGGGCTTGCAGTCCCGGTCACTGAATTGGCAGCGACGGGAAAAGGTTAGTGAGGTGAGTTCCGAGGGACAACCTGAAAGGCTTGTAGGAAATCTCTGAGGCGCCAGTACCGACGCCATCGCAGGCAACGAAAACCCGGCCAAAGCCGGGCGCTTTAATCTCGGTTACTCAATCCGAGCAAACCGCTCAATAACAGGCTGTTCTCTATGCTCTGCCTGCCACAGGTCATAACTGCTCTGCATTGAGAGCCACATCTGGGCCTTGCTGATGCCCGCGCGCTCAAGCCGCACAGCTAGATCAGGGCTAACAGGCGCATGCCCATGAAGAATTCTTGAAAAGGTTTCCCTAGCGAAACCCAGACGTCGAGCAACTTCAGTGATCGTCATTCCCAGCCCGGGAATGACATCCTCAAGCAGTATTTCCCCTGGGTGAGGAGGATTGTGCATACCCATAAACAGACCCCTTCTCAGTGGTAATCCAGATAGTCGACCAGCTCGACTTGATCGTCATACATGCGAAAAATGATGCGCCAGTTACCACTGATGCTCACTGACCAGTAGTCGACAAGATCGCCCTTCAGGCGATGGAAGCGCCAACCTGGCAGTTCCAGATCGCTCCAATGAATCGCGCTGTCTAAAATCAGCAAGACACGGCGCAAGCGATTCACGTGGTTGGCATTGATCCCTTTCGTTGAGCCCGTTTCATAAAAGATGCGAAGGCCTTTATGTTTCCAACTAACGATCATGGCGCGATTGTGATGTGATACATCACGCCATGCAATAGCCGCATATCAGTTCTGGTCGTCAGACTCATAACATTCCACCACTGAGAAAATGCAAAGCAGGGAGGCTAGGGAGATGGGTTCCGAGGGACAACCTGAAAGGCCTGTGGGAAAGATCTGACGCGCCTGTCCCAACGCCTTCGCGAGCAAGCCCGCTCCCACATTCGACTGCATTCCTTCAGGATAAACGCGGTCGAATGTGGGAGCTGGCTTGCCTGCGATTGGCCCTTACAGCCAACAAAAAACCCGCTGACCAAACTGGCCCAGCGGGTTTCTTGTTTCTACAGCCAACAGATCAAAAATCCGCCAACTGCCACACCTCATACGCCGGTGTCTCATACGGATGGCTGAGTTTGAGTGCAGCCACGACAGCCACGATCAACTCATCCGCCACCACCAGCTCAACCTTCCATTCCTCAACCACTTCAACCTGGCCCACCTGCCCAATAAACGGCTGGCTGCCGTCCAACGCGCGGAATTGGCCCTGGCCCAGCACTTGCCAGGCGCAGCTGTCGTAGTTGCCGATGCGCCCGCCGCCAGCTGCGAAGACGGCGGTTTTCACCGTCTCCACGTGGCTGTCGGGCACGAAGAAGCTGAGCTTGTACACGGCCTTAGTTCACCCACACGCGGGCGTTGCGGAACATGCGCATCCAGGCGCCGTCCTCGTCCCACTCTTCCGGGCGCCACGAGTTCTGCACGGCGCGGAATACACGCTCCGGGTGCGGCATCATGATGGTCACGCGGCCGTCGCGGCTGGTGAGGCCAGTGATCCCGCGCGGCGAGCCGTTCGGGTTGGCCGGGTAGGTCTCGGTGACCTTGCCGTGGTTGTCGACGAAACGCAGGGCAACGGTACCGGACAGGTCAGCCTCAAGCAGGGCTTCTTCGCTGGCGAACTCGGCATGGCCTTCACCGTGGGCGATGGCGATTGGCATGCGCGAACCGGCCATGCCTTGCAGGAAGATCGAGTTGGACTCCTGCACCTGCACCATGGCGACACGGGCTTCGAACTGCTCGGAACGGTTGCGCACAAAGTGCGGCCAGAACTCGCTGCCTGGGATCAGTTCGCTAAGGTTGGACATCATCTGGCAACCGTTGCACACACCCAGGGTGAAGCTGTCGTTGCGTTCGAAGAAACCCTGGAACGCATCACGGGCACGGCTGTTGAACAGGGCCGATTTGGCCCAGCCTTCACCGGCACCCAGCACGTCGCCGTAGGAGAAACCGCCGCAGGCGACGAGGCCTTTGAACTCATTGAGGTCAACGCGACCGGCGAGGATGTCGCTCATGTGCACGTCGATCGCATTGAAGCCGGCGCGGTCGAACGCGGCCGCCATTTCCACCTGGCCATTGACGCCCTGCTCACGCAGTACGGCAACTTGTGGGCGAATGCCTTTCTTGATGTAAGGCGCGGCGATGTCCTGGTTGACGTCGAAGCTGAGCTTGGTGCTCAGGCCCGGGTTGTCTTCTTCCAGGATCACGTCGAATTCCTGCTCGGCGCAGTCGGCGTTGTCGCGCAGGCGTTGGATCTGGTAGCTGGTCTCGGCCCACTGGCGTTGCAGCAAGCGGCGCTGGCCGGCAAACACGGTGTCGCCGTTGAACGAGATGTTGATCTCGCCGTTGTTGATCGGCTGGCCGATCACCGCGACGCAGTCGTCCAGGCCGGCGGCGCTGAATTGTGCAAGCACGTCCGGGGTGGCGTCCTGGCGAACCTGGATCACTGCGCCCAACTCTTCGTTGAACAGGATGCCGTTGATTTCGGAGGCATCCTCGGCAACGCTGTCGAGCACGATGTTCAGGCCGCAGTGACCGGCGAAGGCCATCTCGACGACGCTGGTCAGCAAGCCGCCATCGGAACGGTCGTGGTAGGCCAGCAAGTGACCGTCGGCGTTGAGGCCTTGGATCACGGCGAAGAAGGCTTTGAGGTCTTCGGCGTCATCGACGTCCGGCGCGTGTTTGCCGAGCTTGCCATGGGTCTGTGCCAGGATCGAGGCGCCCATGCGGTTCTGGCCACGGCCCAGGTCGATCAGGATCAGGTCGGTAGTGCCCTTGTCCATGCGCAATTGCGGGGTCAGGGTCTGGCGGATGTCGGTGACCGGTGCGAAACCGGTGACGATCAGCGACAGCGGCGAAGTGACGCTCTTGTCGGTGCCGTCTTCGTTCCAACGGGTGGCCATGGACATGGAGTCCTTGCCCACCGGAATGGTGATACCCAGCTCAGGGCACAATTCCATGCCGACCGCTTTGACGGTGTCATACAGGCGTGCATCTTCGCCTGGGTGACCGGCTGCCGACATCCAGTTGGCCGACAGTTTGATGTCGGACAATTTACCAATGCGCGACGCGGCGATGTTGGTGAGGGTTTCACCAATGGCCATCCGGCCCGACGCCGGAGCGTCCAGCAGGGCCAGCGGCGTGCGCTCGCCCATGGCCATGGCTTCACCGGTGTAGACGTCGAAGCTAGTGGCGGTGACGGCAACGTCAGCCACGGGAACCTGCCACGGGCCGACCATTTGGTCACGGGCCACCAGGCCGGTGATGGTGCGGTCGCCGATGGTGATCAGGAAGCTTTTGCTCGCCACGGCCGGGTGGTGCAGCACACGTTCGATGCTGTCGGCCAATTCCAGCGTGCTTGGGTCGAAGTCATCGCCCAGTTCGGCTTCACGTACCGCCGAACGGTGCATGCGTGGGGCTTTGCCCAGCAGCACTTCGAGCGGCATGTCCACCGGGCTGTTGCCGAAGTGGCTGTCGGTAACGGTCAACTGCGGCTCGGCAGTGGCTTCGCCGACCACGGCAAACGGGCAGCGCTCGCGTTCGCAGATGGCCTGGAAGCGCGCGAAGTCTTCAGGGCCGACGGCCAGTACGTAGCGTTCCTGGGATTCGTTGCTCCAGATTTCGTGCGGGGCCATGCCCGGCTCGTCGTTTGGAATGTTGCGCAGTTCGAAACGGCCACCACGGTCGCCATCGTTGACCAGTTCCGGGAAGGCGTTGGACAAACCACCGGCGCCGACGTCGTGGATGAAGCTGATCGGGTTCTTGTCACCCAACTGCCAGCAGCGGTCGATGACTTCCTGGCAGCGACGCTCCATCTCAGGGTTTTCGCGCTGTACGGACGCGAAGTCCAGGTCTGCCGAGCTGGTGCCGGTGGCCATGGAGGAAGCTGCGCCGCCGCCCAGGCCGATCAACATCGCCGGGCCGCCGAGTACGATCAGCTTGGAGCCGACCAGGATCTCGCCTTTCTTGACGTGTTCTTCACGGATGTTGCCCATGCCGCCGGCCAACATGATTGGCTTGTGGTAGCCGCGCACTTCATCGCCACGCGGGGTGGTGATGGACTGTTCGAAGGTACGGAAGTAACCGGTCAGCGCCGGACGCCCGAACTCGTTGTTGAACGCGGCGCCGCCCAGTGGGCCTTCGATCATGATGTCCAGCGCGGTCACAATGCGCTCAGGCTTGCCGTACGGCACCTCCCACGGCTGTTCGAAGCCTGGGATCTGCAGGTTGGACACGGTGAAACCGGTGAGGCCCGCCTTGGGCTTGGCGCCACGGCCGGTTGCACCTTCGTCACGGATTTCGCCGCCGGAACCGGTGGCTGCGCCTGGGAATGGGGCAATCGCGGTCGGGTGGTTGTGGGTTTCAACCTTCATCAGGATGTGCACCGGCTCCTGCACCGCGCCGTACTGGCGGGTTTCAGGGTCCGGGAAGAAACGGCCGGCGACGGAGCCGACGATCACCGAAGCGTTGTCCTTATAAGCAGACAGAACGCCTTCGCTGTGCATCACGTAGGTGTTCTTGATCATGCCGAACAGGCTTTTTTCCTGGCTTTCGCCGTCGATGTCCCAACTGGCGTTGAAGATCTTGTGACGGCAGTGCTCGGAGTTGGCCTGGGCAAACATCATCAGTTCGATGTCGTGCGGGTTGCGCTTCAAGCCGTTAAAGGCGTTGACCAGGTAGTCGATCTCGTCTTCGGCCAAGGCCAGGCCCAGCTCGGTGTTGGCCTTCTCGAGGGCGGCGCGGCCACCGCCGAGCACGTCAATCGCGGTCAGCGGCTTGGGCTCGGCGTGGCTGAACAGGCCGGCAGCCTGTTCCAACTGGCTGACGATGATCTGGGTCATGCGGTCGTGCAGGCTGCTGGCGATCAGCTCGGCTTCGGCATCGCTGAACTGGCCGGCGACGTAGAAAGCGATACCACGCTCCAGGCGCTGGATTTTGTCCAGGCCGCAGTTGCGGGCGATATCGCTGGCCTTGCTCGACCAGGGCGAGATGGTGCCGAACCGCGGCAATACCAGGAACAAGCGGCCGTTAGGCTCTTGAACCGGAACGCTTGGGCCGTACTTCAGAAGGCGCGCCAGCACTTGCTGTTCGTCGGCGGTCAACACGCCGGTAACGTCGGCGAAGTGAGCAAATTCAGCATACAGGCCTGTAACCGCTGGAACCTTCTGGCTCAGTTGCTCAAGGAGTTTGCTGTGGCGAAAGGCAGAAAGGGCAGGAGCGCCGCGCAGGATCAACATCTTCGGGACAGCCTCGGGAAGGGGGTGTGCTTTGAGGCCGTGCATTCTAGCGTAAACCGTCGCCAACGGCACCCGAAACGCTACCGGTGGCTGGCGCCGAACGTCAGTTGGCCGGATTACAGCCCTTTCGAGGGGTCATAGTGGGCATTCGGCGCAGTTATTTTAACCGTCACAATCCCCTGCCAAGCCACGTTTCTGCGGGCTACAGCACAGTTTTGCGGGCGCTAGCAGACAAGTCCCGCGCTGTCGAGATATGGCGCCGTGGGCCGTTTGCGTATACTGCGCAGATGTTCTCCCCAACTGCTTTGCGCCCGCGATGCGCCAAATGGCTCATCGCAACCGGACTCTTCCTGATGCTCAGCGCCTGTGTTGATAAGCCCAGCACGCTCGAGCGAATCAAGGAGGATGGCGTATTGCGGGTGGTTACCCGGAACAGCCCGGCGACTTATTTCCAGGACCGCAACGGTGAAACCGGTTTCGAATACGAACTGGTCAAGCGCTTTGCCGACGACCTGGGCGTGAAGCTGGAGATCGAGACCGCCGACAACCTCGACGATCTGTTCGGCCAGTTGGGCAAGCCCAACGGCCCGGTCCTCGCGGCGGCCGGCTTGGTCAGCAGTGAACAGCGCCAGGCGCAGGTACGTTTCTCCCACCCTTACCTTGAAGTCACCCCGCAGATCATCTATCGCAATGGCCAGTCCCGCCCGACCAATGCGGCGGACCTGGTGGGCAAGAAGATCATGGTGCTCAAGGGCAGCACCCACGCCGAGCAACTGGCGGCGCTTAAAAAGCAGAACCCTGCCATTGAATACGAAGAATCAGACGCCGTTGAGGTCGTCGACTTGCTGCGCATGGTGGACGAGGGCCAAATCGACCTGACCCTGGTGGACTCCAACGAAGTGGCGATGAACCAGGTGTACTTCCCCAACGTGCGCGTGGCGTTCGACCTCGGCAATGCCAGCAACCAGAGCTGGGCCGTCGCCGCCGGTGACGACAACAGCCTGCTCAACGAGATCAACAGTTACCTGGATAAAGTCGAGAAAAACGGCACGTTGCAGCGTCTGAAAGACCGCTACTACGGGCATGTCGACGTGCTCGGCTATGTGGGCGCCTACACCTTCGCCCAACATCTGCAGCAGCGTTTGCCCAAGTACGAAAAACACTTCCGCGCCTACGCCAAGGAAGAAAAGGTCGATTGGCGCCTGTTGGCAGCCATTGGCTATCAGGAATCGCTGTGGCAGCCGGCCGTTACGTCCAAGACCGGCGTGCGCGGCCTGATGATGCTGACCCAGAACACTGCCCAGGCGATGGGCGTGTCCAACCGCCTGGACCCCAAGCAAAGCATCATGGGCGGTGCCAAGTACCTGGCCAAGATCAAGGATGAACTGGACGACAGCATCGCCGAGCCGGATCGCACCTGGTTCGCCCTCGCCGCCTACAACGTCGGCACCGGCCACTTGGAAGATGCCCGCACCTTGGCCAAGCGCGAAGGCCTGAACCCGAACAAGTGGCTGGACGTGAAGAAGATGCTGCCGCGCCTGTCGCAGAAGCAGTGGTACAGCAAGACCCGCTACGGGTATGCGCGCGGTGGGGAGCCGGTGCATTTTGTGGCGAACATCCGGCGTTACTACGACATCCTCACCTGGGTGACCCAGCCGCAGTTGGAAGGCAACCAGGTGGTCGAAGGCAACTTGCATGTGCCGGGCGTGGACAAGACCAAGCCGCCGGAAGATAACCCGCAGTTGTAAGAACACAGCAAAACCCATGTGGGAGGAGGCTTGTCCCCTCCCACATTTGGATCTCCACCTGGCTTAGAGGCCGGTGAGCAGATGCACTACGCCGCCCGCCAACACCATCACCCCAGACACACCTGCCGCCCTCAACGCCGCCTCATCCACCCGCCCCGCATCCTGCAACTGCACCCGCACCCGCGTCAGCGCCACACGCTGCTGCGACTTGAGATTATCCGCGCCACCCAATGCCCTCAGCATGTCGGCCGACAACAGACTTTGCTTTGGCGCAGTGACGGTCTCGGCAATCAAATCCGGCGTCAGCGCCTTCCAGAACGCCCGCTGTAATTTCTCGAACATGCTCAGTGCTCCACGACAGGTGAGGTTTCAACGGTAGCCGCGTGATATTGGCGCAGGGCCTCACGCACTTGGGAGGCTTCTTCCAGGCCCAACACCTGGCGGGCGATGATCTGGCAGTCAGCCAGGTCCAGCTCGCGCACGGTGGCCTTGATGGTGGGGATCAACGGCACGCTGACCGACAACTCGTCCACACCCAGCCCGATCAGCACCGGCACCGCCAGCGCTTCGGACGCCAACGCGCCGCACACGCCCACCCATTTGCCATGGGCGTGGGCGGCCTTGACCGTGGTGGCGATCAGGCGCAGCACCGCCGGGTGGAAGCTGTCGGCCTGGCTGGCCAATCGCGGGTGGTCGCGGTCCATGGCCAGCGTGTATTGGGTCAGGTCATTGGTGCCGATGGAGAAGAAGTCCACATGGGGGGCGAACACGTCCGCCATCAGCGCCGCCGATGGCACTTCAATCATGATGCCCAGCTTCGGCAACTCGGTGAGCTTCAGCGCCAGCGCTTCCTCTTCAAGGATCTTGCGCGCCAGGTGCAGCTCCGACAGCAGGCTGACCATCGGCAACATGATGTGCAGCCGCGCAAACCCGGCACTGGCGAGGATCGCGCGGAACTGTTCGCGCAGCAGCTCAGGACGTTCCAGGCACAGGCGAATGCCGCGCAGGCCAAGAAAGGGATTGGTCTCAGCGTCCATGGGCACATAGGCCAACGGTTTGTCGCCGCCAACATCCAGGGTGCGCACTACCAGGTTGCGCTCGGAGCCCAGGGCGCGGGCGATCGCGGTGTAGGTGCCGGCTTGCTCCTCGGGGCTCGGCGCGCGGTGGCGATCCAGGTAGAGGAACTCCGAACGCAACAGGCCGACACCTTCGCCGCCGAGGGTCAGGGCGTGCTCCACTTCTTGCAACGAGGCCACGTTGGCGGTGACTTCGACGTGATGGCCGTCGCGGGTGGTGGCCGGTAACGACGCCTGCGCCACGTCGCGCTGATGGCGCAGCGCCTGCTGTTTGCGCGCGGCCTCCAGGTGTTCGATCTCGGCCAGGTTCGGCTCCAGGTGCAGCTCGCCTTTGTCGGCGTCGAGCAGCACCTGTTTGCCATTGGCCAACCCCAGCACGTCGGCCGAAACACCGCAAATGGCCGGCAGGCCAAGGGCACGGGCGAGGATCGCGACATGGCTGGTCGCGCCGCCGCCGACGGTGACGAACCCCAGCACTTTGCGGGTATCCAGGCTGGCAGTCTGCGAAGGCGTCAGTTGTTCGGCGATCAGGATTGCACGTTCCGGCAAGTCCCAGGCACTGTCCTGAATCCTCAGGATCAGCTTCAGTACACGCTGGCCGACGTCCGCCAAGTCTGCCGCACGTTCGGCCAGCAGGGCATTGCCTGCCCCCTGGAACAGCTTGGCTGTGGCGAGCGTGGCACGGTTCCAGGCAAAGGCGGCGCTCTTGCCGTCAGCCAGCAGACTGTGGGCTTGTTCGAGCAAGGTCGGGTCCTCGAGCAATTCCTGATGAGCGCGGAGAATCTCCGCCTGGGCACTGCCGCAAGCCTTGTCTTGCAACGTTCGCAGGGCCTCGGTGGCAGCCAGCAAGCCACGCGCCAGGGCGGCACGCTCCGTCGCTTCATCCGTACCGTGTTCAGGAATGGCCAGTTCGGGCTCGATCACCTGAACCACCTGGCCAAATGCCGAACCCGGTGAGGCGCACACGCCTTTAAGCAACGTCGCCGACAATACCGTCGCGGCCGGTTCGGCAACGGTCGCCACCGCCTCGCCACAGCCTTGCGCCAACAAGGCCACCAGTGCCTTGATCGCCGCCTCGGCATCCTCGCCCGCCGCGCTCACTTGCAGGGTGTCGCCCTTCACCGTTTGCAACGCCATGATCGCCACCAACGACTTGGCGTTGGCGCTCTGGGTTTGCTTGTGCAGGTAGATGCTGGCCTTGAAACCCTTCGCCGCCTGGGCGAATACCGCCGCTGGGCGAGCGTGCAGGCCGTTGGCGTTGGGTAAGGTCAGCGGCTTGGAAAACAGTGCCTCGCCCTCCTCTTCGTCCGCTGCTTTCACGGCCTCACCTGAGGATAACTGCAACAGCGGCTGGCCCGTTTCCACCAGGCCGTCCGCCAACAGGCTGAAGGGCTCGCCGCTGACCACCAGCATCAAGGTCAGCAAACTGCGTGCGTTGAGTGCCACGTAGTCGGCATCGAATTCGATCAACGGCTGACCGGCCTCCACCCGCTGGCCTTCCTGCACCAGCCGGGTGAAGCCCTGGCCTGCCAGGTTCACGGTGTCCAGGCCGATATGCATCAGCACCTGAATGCCGTTGTCATCGGTGACACTGACCGCATGCCCACTGTCCTGGATGTTGCTGATCACCCCAGCCAGCGGCGCGCACAGCGTCTGCGACGTGGGGTCGATGCACAGGCCATCGCCGATCAGGCGGCTGGAGAATACCGGGTCGGGGACCTTGTCCAGTGCCAGCAGCACACCGGACAGGGGCGCCAGCAGTTCCAGGGATTTAGATGGGGTCATGACTTCACCTGCTGTTTTGTTCTGTAAAAATCATTGGGTGATGCAACCCCAAGATGACGACGATCCAATGTGGGAGCTGGCTTGCCTGCGATAGCATCGCCTCGGTTTTACTGAAAGACCGAGTCGCCCGCATCGCAGGCAAGCCAGCTCCCACACAAAGCGCATTCACATGAGTTCGCGCTATTTCCACCAGTATTCGACTTGCACACCCACGTTCGACCCATGCCGCGCCGTGCCATAGGAACCGGTATCAGATAACGCCGACCCCGCCGCCAATTCATTCGCCGCGCGCTTGGCCGCCTCGTTCCAGGTTGCATAGGTGTAGTACAAGCGCACCTCCGGCCGCGCCCAGAATTCCGGGCCTTTGGGGGACCAGGTCGGGGCGAAGGTGAATTTGCTCAGTTTGCGGGTGCCGCCAGTGGCGTCGACCTGATCATGCCCAAGCTCGGTGACCAGTTTGAACTGCTCGCTGATCGCATACGCCGGGCGCACACCGATGGACATCCAGGTCTGGTCCTGGCTGCCGGGACGAATATCCTTCTGGTACACCGCCTCGACCTGTCCACCAAAACGCGGGGTCACCTGCCAGTCGAAAAACTCCACGGCGCGGTAACTTTTGCTGCTGTTGTCCAGGAAGGTATTGCCGGTGTAGCCCAGGCCGGTGCCGGGCCCTTCGCCGTACTGCAAGGCGAACTTGTTCTTGCCACCCAGGAAAGGTTTTTGCACATGCTGCGCAGTGATCGCCCAGCCGCTGTTGGTGTCACGCCCGCCAGCTTTTTCGATGTAGCTCAGGCCCAGTTCCAGCTCGCCGCCGGGGTTGGTCTTGAAGCCCGCGACGTTGAAGTCGTGACGGGTGGCGTATGCCTTCTGGTACAGGTTGTCCTTGCGCGAAATGGCGTAGCTGTATTTGAGGTCGCCGATCAGCACGTCCTCAATCCCGCCGCCCGTGGCGCTCTGGTTCCAGTAGTAGAAGTCGGAGATATGGATGTCGTTACGTTTGTAGTAACGCCGACCGGCCCACAGCGAGCCACCATTGAGGCTGGGCAGGTTGGACCATTGTGCATACAGCTGCGGCATGCGCGCGGTGCCGTTGTTTTCGCCCTGGAATTTCAGCTCACGATCGTACTTGTTGTAGAGCGAAGCCATTGCATCGACGCTGAGCACCGAGCCGTCATCAAGGGTGAGCAGGTCCTGGCGCAGTTCCAGCTCGGCGTATTGCTCGCATTCGTTACCCAGACGGTACTTGGTTTGTGCCCCCGGCAGTTGGAAACATTGCTGTGGGCCGCTGCCCGTTGAAGTGCCCGCGCCGCTGCGCAAGTAACCGGCGAATTCCAACGCCTGAGCGCCAAACGGCAGGCTCAGACAAGACGCAACGAGGCCCAGCTTTATTGTTGTTTTCATGCAGCACTCCGATATTTTTATTATGTTTTTTCCAAGCGCCCCGTGCTCCCACACGGGGTTACAACGGGCCTCAGTCCTTGAGGTGCAACACAAACGATTCGTACGGGCGAAGCGTTACCGTGCCCGTACGCACCGGGCAGTCCGGGTGGTTGCTGATCAGCAGGCGTTGTTCGCTGGCCGGGTTGATGACGCCGTCCGGCAGTTGGATTTCGCAGGGCGTGACGTAAAAGTTGTTCAGCACCAGCAGCCGCTCGCCATGGCCTTCGCGCAGGTAAGCCCAGACCTGCAGATGGTCTTGCAGCAGCTGGCGATAAACACCGGCCTGGATCAGCGGCTCGTGACGGCGCAAGGCGATCAGCGCACGGTAGTGATGCAGCACTGAATCCGGGTCATCCAGCTGGCGCTCGACGTTGATCTGCGCCGCATTGGCCGGGATGCCGATCCACGGCTCGCCGCTGCTGAAACCGGCGTTCGCCTGGGCATTCCACTGCATCGGCGTGCGGCCGTTGTCGCGGGACTTCTGCATGATCGCGGCCATGCTCGACGCCTCGGACTCGCCCGCATCGCGCTTGAGCCGGAAGATGTTGAGGGTCTCCACATCGCGGTACTGCTCGATCCTGTCGAAGCCCGGATTGGTCATGCCCAGCTCTTCGCCCTGGTACACAAATGGCGTGCCTTGAAGGAAGTGCAGCGCGGTCGCCAGCATCTTGGCCGAGACCACACGGTGCTCACCGTCATGGCCGAACCGCGAGACCACCCGTGGCTGGTCGTGGTTACACCAGAACAGCGCGTTCCAGCCGCCACCGGCCTGCATGCCCAGTTGCCAATCCGAGAGGATCTGCTTGAGCTGCAGGAAGTCGAAGTCGGCCTTCACCCACTTCTGAAGGTTCGGGTAATCGACTTTCAGGTGATGAAAGTTGAAGGTCATCGACAGCTCTTTCGACTCTGGCCGTGAGTAGCGGATGCAGTGTTCGAGGCTGGTGGACGACATCTCGCCGACGTTGATCAGGTCGTGCCCTTCGAAGACTTCGCGGTGCATTTCCTGCAGGTAGTCGTGCACGTTCGGGCCGTCGGTGTAGAAGCGACGGCCGTCGCTGCTGTCTTCGGGGAAATCGGCGGGCTTGGAGATCAGGTTGATCACGTCCAGGCGGAAACCGCCCACGCCTTTGTCGCGCCAGAAGCGCATCAGCTTGAACACCTCGGCGCGCACCTTGGGGTTTTCCCAATTCAGGTCGGCCTGGGTGTGGTCAAACAAGTGCAGGAAGTACTGCCCGGTTTGCGCCTCGTATTCCCAGGCCGAGCCACCGAACTTGGATTCCCAGTTGTTCGGCTGGTCGCGCCAGATGTAGAAGTCGCGGTACGGGTTGTCGAGGCTGCTGCGCGCCTGCTGGAACCACTCGTGTTCGATGGACGTGTGGTTGACCACGATATCGAGCATCAGCTTGATGCCACGCTTGGCCGCTTCGCTGATCAGCAGGTCGCAGTCGGCCATGGTCCCGTAGCTGGGGTCGATGGCGTAGTAGTCGCTGATGTCGTAGCCGTTGTCGCGCTGTGGCGAGCGCAGGAACGGGGTGATCCACAGGCAGTCGACACCCAGCCATTTGAGGTAGTCGAGTTTGTCCACGATGCCCAGCAGGTCACCGGTGGCGTTACCCGCGTGGCTGTGGAAGCTTTTGGGGTAGATCTGGTAGATCACCGAGTGTTGCCAGTTTTGCATGGTGGGTTCCTTCAGTTGATTTTTGTGCAGGCCTTTCGGGCCTCATCGGGGGCAAGCCCCCTCCCACATTTGAAATGCGTTTCAATGTGGGAGGGGGCTTGCCCCCGATTGCGGTAGATCAAGCAACCCTGTACCCAGGCCGAACAATCTTCATGCTCAACGCACAGGTCAGTACAAACGGCACGACCATCGCGATGACCATGCCGATCACAAACACCGCGATGGATTGCGGCACGATCGAAATAAACCCAGGCAAGCCCCCCACGCCGATGGCCGACGCCTGCACCTTGTTCAGCGACAGGAAAATGCTGCCCAGCGCCGAGCCCACCAGGGCCGCATAAAACGGAAACTTGAAGCGCAGGTTCACCCCGAACATCGCCGGTTCAGTGATGCCGAAGTACGCGGAAATCGCCGAGGTCGACGCCATGCTTTTGTCCCGCGCATTGCGGGTGGTGTAGAACACCGCGAGCGCGGCGCTGCCTTGGGCCAGGTTGGACATGACGATCATCGGCCAGATAAAGGTGCCGCCCTGGGTGGAGATAAGCTGCAGGTCCACGGCGAGGAACATGTGGTGCATGCCGGTGATCACCAGCGGCGCATACAGCAGGCCGAAAATCGCCCCGCCGACCATCGGCGCCAGGTCAAACAGGGTGACCACGCCTTCGGTGATCAGGATGCCGAGGTGACGGGTCACCGGGCCGATGATGGCCAGGGCCAGCACACCGGTCACGACGATGGTGGTGATCGGCACGACGAGGAGTTGAATTGCATTGGGCACCCGCGCACGTAGCCATTTCTCGATCACACTCATCACATAAGCCGCCATCAGGATCGGCAGGATCTGCCCTTGGTAGCCCACCTTCTCGATCTGGAACCAACCGAAAATATCGAAGTACGGCAGGCTTTGACCGTCGAGCCCGGCCACTGCCTTGCCATAGTTCCAGGCGTTGAGCAGGTCCGGGTGCACCAGCATCAGGCCGAGCACGATGCCAAGGATTTCACTGCCGCCAAAGCGCTTGGCCGCCGACCAACCGACCAACGCCGGCAGGAACACGAACGAGGTGTTGGCCATCAGGTTGATCAGGCTCCACAGGCCATCCAGGTTTGGATACGCCTCCAGCAGCGTCTTGCCCTCGATGAACATGCCCTTGGCGCCCATCAGGTTATTCACGCCCATCAACAGGCCCGCGATGATCAGTGCGGGTAGGATCGGCATGAACACATCGGAGAACACCCTTACCAGGCGCTGCATGGCATTCGTCTTGTCGGCGCCCTTCTTCTTCACATCGGCGATGGTGGCGGCGGCGAGGCCGGTCTGTTCGCGCAGGGCGGCGTAGACCTTTTCCACTTCGCCGGGGCCGATCACCACTTGGAACAGGCCACCGGTAAAGAACGAACCCTTGACCAGATCGACCTGGTTCAGCGCGCTGCTGTTGACCAGGCTCGGGTCCTTGAGCGCCAGGCGCAGACGGGTCACACAGTGGGCAGCTTGCTCAAGGTTGTCGCTGCCCCCGAGGTTTTCGAGGATCTCGCGGACAATGTTCGAATAGTCGTGGCTCATGCTTGTTTTCCACTTTGATTTTTTTATTTGAGGGGCAGTCATTGGCAGCACGCCGAGGGCAAAAGTACTCGTCTGTACGAGTTAAAGCAACAACTCGTCTGTACGAGTTTAATTTTGTTTATTTCCTGTAGGCCGCCGCATCGCTGCAAGCCGCATAAATCCAAGGGTCTAATGGACAAACCCCCTCTCTGCCACTAAGGTTCCTGCCTTGACCGCAACCCCGGCAAAGAGCCATCCCCATGAGCAAATACAACCAGATCTATACGGATCTGCTTGCCAGCATCACCACTGAACGCCTGCAGCGCGGCACGCGCCTTCCCTCCGAAACCGAATTGATGGACAGCTACCAGGCCAGCCGAGGCACCGTGCGTCGGGCCATCGAGCAGCTGCAGGAGCGTGGGTTTGCGCAAAAGATCCACGGCAAGGGCACCTTCGTGTTGTCGCCCAACCCGATCGAGTTCCAACTGGGCGGCATCGTCAGCTTCCACGAAACCCACGCCGACCTGGGCGATGACGTACGCACCGAAGTGGTCGAATTCACCCAGTTCCCACTGGAAGGTTCACTGCTGCAACACATCGAAGCCGAACCGGGCGCCCTGATCACCCGCATCAAACGGGTACGGCGCATCGGCGGCAAACGGGTGATCCTCGACATCAACCACTTCGTGGCCGACGTGATCCCCGGCCTGGACCGCGCGATTGCCGAGCAGTCGATCTACGCGTTTATCGAACAGACGCTGCAGCTGCAAATTGCCTATGCCCAACGCACCATCGAGGCCCTGCCGCGCGGCAAAGACGACCAGACGCACCTCGACCTCGAAGGCCAAAGTCACGTGATCGTGGTGAGCAACCAGACGTTTTTGCAGGACGGGCGGCAGTTCGAGTACACCGAGTCGCGGCATACGTTGGATAAGTTTTACTTTTCGGATATTGCGCGGCGTTGAGCATAAGTTGGGAAGATCATTGCACTGTGATGCTCTTCGCCAGTCCTGCTGCCCAGGCAGCGGTCATCTTCTCTCCTACCGCCGCGAACTCTGGGTAAGTGCTTCGCCGATATACAACCGATCCCTTTGACTAATCATGGAAGCTCACTGATTTCAATTCATCGAGGGTTTTGCGCCGACGTTTTGGTATGGCGGTCAATTCGTACCCCAAGCCATCGAGGATCGCTGCGACTTTGCGAGTTCCCACTTCGGAGATCGTGTTGTTCTCGATCCCCGAAATGGTGGAGCGGCTCATGCCATGACGGTGCGCAAGCTGACTTTGTGAAAGGCCAGCTGTTTTACGGAGGCTACGGATCAATTTGCCTAACTCTTCCATATCAAAATGCACCCCATACACTGCATGAATAGATAAATCTGAATTTATGCACCCTATACGATGCATTCCATTCTGAATATTGTTTATCTGATACAGTTTTTGACCAAAAGCTTACATGCCATAAACACAAAACCCCGGCACATGGCCGGGGTTTTGTTATTCAGCACTCACCTGCTACCGCAGGATCACTCCCACTCAATCGTCGCCGGCGGCTTGCTCGACACGTCATACGTCACGCGCGAAATACCTTCGATCTCGTTGATGATACGGCCGCTGACAGTCTCCAGCAGTTCGTACGGCAGGTGTGCCCAGCGGGCGGTCATGAAGTCGATGGTTTCTACGGCACGCAGGGCCACAACCCATGCGTAACGACGGCCATCGCCTACTACGCCAACCGACTTAACTGGCTGGAAGACCACGAACGCCTGGCTGACTTTGTGGTACCAGTCGGCCTTGCGCAGTTCCTCGATGAAGATGTGGTCGGCGCGACGCAGCAGGTCGGCGTATTCCTTTTTCACTTCACCGAGGATGCGTACGCCCAGGCCTGGGCCTGGGAATGGGTGGCGGTAGACCATGTCGTACGGCAGGCCGAGTTCCAGGCCCAGACGGCGGACTTCGTCCTTGAACAGTTCGCGCAGCGGTTCTACCAGCTTGAGGTTCATTTCCTCAGGCAGGCCACCCACGTTGTGGTGGGACTTGATCACGTGGGCCTTGCCGCTCTTGGCGCCGGCCGACTCGATCACGTCGGGGTAGATGGTGCCTTGGGCGAGGTACTTGATGTTGTCCAGTTTGTTGGACTGGGCATCGAAGACGTCGATGAAGGTGCGACCGATGATCTTGCGCTTCTTCTCGGGGTCGGACTCGCCGGCCAGGTTGTTGAGGAACTGGTCCTCGGCGTTGGCGCGGATCACTTTGACGCCCATGTTCTCGGCGAACATGGCCATCACTTGCTCGCCTTCGTGCAGGCGCAGCAGGCCGTTGTCGACGAAGACGCAGGTCAGTTGGTCGCCGATGGCTTTGTGCAGCAGCGCGGCGACCACGGAGGAGTCAACGCCGCCGGACAGGCCGAGCAATACGTTGTCGGTGCCGACCTGGGCACGAACCTGGGCGATGGCGTCTTCAGCGATTTTCGACGGGGTCCACAGGGCTTCACACTCGCAGATGTCGAGAATGAAGCGCGACAGGATGCGGCCGCCTTGTTTGGTGTGGGTCACTTCCGGGTGGAACTGCACGCCGTAGTAGCGACGCTCGTCGCTGAACATGCCGGCGATCGGGCAGCTCGGGGTGCTGGCCAGGATGTGGAAGTCTTCCGGCATCTTGGTGACTTTGTCACCGTGGCTCATCCACACGTCGAGGCCGAACAGGCCGTCGGCGTCGATGTGGTCTTCGATACCGTCCAGCAGGCGGCTCTTGCCGACCACGTCCACACGGGCATAACCGAATTCACGCAGCTCGGAACCTTCAACCTTGCCGCCCAGTTGCTCGGCCATGGTCTGCATGCCGTAGCAAATGCCGAAGACCGGTACGCCCAGGTCGAATACGGCTTGCGGGCAGCGCGGGCTGTTGGCTTCGTGCACGGACTCGGGGCCACCGGCGAGGATGACGCCTTTCGGTGCGAATTCGCGGATCGCTTCGTCATCCATGTCGAACGGGTGCAGTTCGCAGTACACGCCGATTTCACGCACGCGGCGTGCAATCAGCTGGGTGTACTGGGAACCGAAGTCGAGGATCAGGATGCGGTGGGCGTGAATGTCGAGGGCCATGAAGTCAGTCTCGTCTAATGAATCAGAAACAACTCGGGGCTGAAGAACAGCCCCGGTTACTTAACATTTTGCTGGAAGCCTCAACCTACGCGGTAGTTTGGCGCTTCCTTGGTGATCTGCACGTCGTGGACATGGGATTCAGCCATGCCGGCGCCGGTGATCCGTACGAACTCTGGCTTGGTGCGCATTTCTTCGATGTCGGCGCTGCCGGTGTAGCCCATCGAGGAACGCAGGCCGCCCATCAGTTGATGGATGATCGCGCTCAGGGTGCCTTTGTACGGCACACGGCCTTCGATGCCTTCCGGGACGAGCTTCTCGGCGCCTGCCGAGGAGTCCTGGAAGTAACGGTCGGAAGAGCCTTGCGCCTGGGACATGGCGCCCAGCGAACCCATGCCACGGTAAGCCTTGTAGGAACGGCCCTGGAACAGTTCGATCTCGCCTGGCGCTTCTTCAGTACCGGCGAACATCGAGCCCATCATCACGCAGGAAGCACCGGCCACGATGGCCTTGGACAGGTCACCGGAGAAACGGATACCGCCGTCGGCGATCAACGGGACGCCAGTGCCTTCAAGGGCAGCGGCGACGTTGGCGATGGCGCTGATTTGCGGCACGCCGACACCGGCGACGATACGCGTGGTGCAGATCGAGCCAGGGCCGATACCGACCTTGACCGCGTCAGCGCCGGCTTCGGCAAGCGCCTTGGCCGCTGCGCCGGTGGCGATGTTGCCGCCGATCACTTGTACGTCAGGGAAATTCTGTTTGACCCAGCGCACACGGTCGATCACGCCTTTGGAGTGACCGTGGGCAGTGTCGACCACCACCACGTCAACACCGGCAGCAACCAGCGCCGAAACGCGGTCGCCGGTGTCTTTACCGGTACCGACTGCAGCGCCGACGCGCAGACGACCTTGGTCATCCTTGCTGGCCAGCGGGTAAGCCTTGGCTTTTTCGATGTCGTTGACGGTCATCATGCCTTTGAGGGCGAATTTGTCGTCGACGATCAGCACGCGCTCGATGCGGTGCTTGTGCAGCAGTTCGCGCACATCGTTCTTGTCGGCGCCTTCCTTGACCGTGACCAGACGCTCTTTAGGCGTCATCACTTCGCGGACGGTGACTTCAAGACGGTTCTCAAAACGCACGTCACGGGAAGTGACGATGCCGACCAGGTCGCCATCGTGCAGCACCGGAACGCCGGAGATGTTGTGCAGGCGGGTCAGTTCGAACAGGTCACGCACGGTGGCGTCGGCTTCGATAGTGATTGGATCTTTCACCACACCGGCTTCGTAACGCTTGACCTTGCGCACTTCGGCAGCTTGCTGCTCGATGGTCATGTTCTTGTGGATGATGCCGATGCCGCCTTCCTGAGCCATGGCAATTGCCAAACGGGCTTCGGTGACGGTGTCCATGGCAGCGGAAACCAGGGGAATATTCAGCTCGATGCCACGGGTTAGGCGGGTCTTGAGACTGACTTCGTTAGGAAGCACCTCGGAATAACCGGGCACTAGGAGAATGTCGTCGAATGTCAGAGCTTCTTGGCTGATACGCAGCATCGCGGGGGCTCCCGAGCGGGAAAATGGAAGCGCGCCATTATATACATGCACCCTGCCGGGCTCAATGTAAAACTCTGACAAACTTGGTAATACTGATAGATGGGTTAAAGCTCGACTTTGACCCAACTCATCTTCTGGTCCAGCCAATCGGCGAATTCGTCGATAAAGCTCTGCTTGAACCCCGCCTCCGCCCAGTTGTTGAAGATGAATCCCAGGTTGGAAAAACCGCATTCCTGCAGGAACAGGAACCCGTTGATGTCGTCTTCATGCCCACACAGCGGGCAGGTGAAGTTGTCGGTGTGGCCGGGCATCCAGTCTTCCAGGCTTTCGAACAGGGCTTCGCCGACTTCCTTGAGGCATTCCGGGCAACCGGCTTCCTCGAGAAAGCCTTTGGCCGGGGTGTAGATGCAGCGTTTGTAGATGATTTCCAGCCCGTTGATGGGCTCGTTGAACGGCAACGCCTCGGGGTGCAGTACCACTGCGCGGGCGCCATCGGCCAGGGCGTAGGCCATGCGGTTGCCGGTGCGACCGCAGGTGGTCAGCTCTTCCTTGATGATGTTCTTGCGCACCAGCCAACGCACGATCGCCCGGGCGCGGGGTTCGTGGACGGGCAAGGTGGAGATTTTCGGGACAAGGATGCTTTGGGAATTCATGGGAGTCCTGCGGTGTGGCGTCTGACGTCATCGGGGGCAAGCCCCCTCCCACATTTTTGAAGGGTGAATACCTTCAAAGGTGGGGGGTTTGCCCGCGAAGAGGCCCTGAAGGCTGGCAGCTTAATCCCTGCCCCACACAGGTCAAGTACTCAAATACCGTCCAATCAACGCAATTCCACTGGCGAGCACCAACCATGTCACCAACCGCACAAACGCCTCACGCGACATCCGCATCGTCAACCTGCGCCCACACCACAGCCCGAGCGCCATCGCTGGCAACAGGCACAGCGCCAACATCAGCAACGGCAGATCCGCATACACCCCGGCAATCAAAAACAGGCTCAAGCGCACCACCGTGCTGCAACTGATCAACGCACTCTGGGTGGCACGCGCCGCGTCCTTGGGCAGGCGGCTGTTCAAGTAGATCGCATATAAAAAGCCGCCACTGCCAAACAACGCGCCGAATAAGCCGCCCACCGTCCCCATTGGAATCGACCACCCCGCCGCCAGCTGCGCGGGCCGCGCCTTGACCATCAGGCTGTAGAGCGCATAGGCGCTGATAAACAGGCCCATCAACAGCAGCAACACGTCGGAATGCAGATTGAGCAAAAACACCACACCCAGCGTGCAACCGATGGCCATGCATGGCAGCAATCGCAGCAGCTCCGGCGTGTTCACGTCCCGCCGCGCTTGCAGCAAGTTGCCAAACGCCGCGACAAAGTCCAACAGCACCAGCAACGGGATGATTTTCGACAGCGGCATAAATAGAATCAGGATCGGGCCCGCGACCAGCGCAGTGCCGAAACCCGCAATGCCAAACACGATGTAGGCCACCACCACACCCACGCCGATCAGCAGCCAATCCGCACCACCAAACGACCACTGACTCATCAGCTCAACCGGGCTCATGGGGAATTCCTTGTTAGAGACAGTCATCACTTTAGCCATCGGCGAGCGATGCGACTAATATCTTCAAAGCCCTCCACTCATCTCGAAAAGGCATGACGCGTGATTTCCACCCGCCAACTGCGCTACTTCGTCGAAATCGCTGACAGCGGCAGTTTCAGTGCCGCCGCCGAGCGCCTGTTCGTCGCGCAATCGGCCCTGAGTCGACAGATCAAAGCGCTGGAGACCCAGCTGCACACCCCGCTGTTCGAACGCACCGCACGCCAACCGCGACTCACGGCTGCGGGTGAGGCCTTCTATCCGCGTGCACGCAACCTGCTGAGTGAATTACTCAAGGCCAGCGAGATGGCAACCCAAGTGGGCAATGGCGAACTCGGCACGCTGCGCCTGAGCCATTCGAGCACCGTGCCGATCAGCGGCCCGCTGCTGCAAGGTATCAGCACCTGGCTGGAGCGCTGCCCTGGGGTGTCGATGGATATCGTCAAACTGTCCTCCGAAGCGCAGCTGGAAGAAATCGCCGACGGTCGCCTGGAAGTCGGCGTGCTGCGCTTGCCCGTGCTGCGCCAGCGTGAGGGGGTGCGGGTGGTGCCTTTATACAGCGAACAACTGCTGCTGGCGGTGCCGCCCAATCATGCGCTGGCGCGCAGTCCTGCGCCCATCGAGCTGGAGCAATTGCGGGACGAAGCGTTTATCTCGATCCCCCACCCACAACGCGGCGGCCTGAGTTATCTGTCAGCCGAGTTGTGTATGCGCGCGGGATTTTTTCCCAAGGCCGCGCGAGTGATGTCGCGCAAGACCACCCAGCTGCAGCTGATCCAGGCCGGCTTCGGCATTGCCTTGTTACCAAAATCCATGCAGGACATTGCCCCGGCCAACGTGCATTTTTTGCCCCTGGCCGACCCGGACTGCCTCAGCACCGTGGCGCTGGCCTGCGCACAGACGCCGAGCGCGCTGGTGGAGCAATTCTGCCAAACCTTGCGCGAATGCCTATAAACTGCCGCCCATGATTAAAGATCGCTCCTCATGATTAAAGACCCGTTTGCCCGACTGGGCCTGGACCGCGAAGTCCTGACTGTCAGCCAGCTCAACGGCCGCGCGCGGGTGTTGCTGGAAGACGTGTTCACCAATATCTGGGTAGAAGGCGAGATCTCCAACCTCGCCCGCCCGGCCTCCGGCCACGTGTATTTCACCCTCAAGGACAGTGGCGCCCAAGTGCGTTGCGCGCTGTTCCGCAATAACGCTGCACGGGTGCGCCAGGCATTGAAAGATGGCCTGGCCGTGAAAGTGCGCGGCAAGGTGTCGCTGTTCGAGGGCCGGGGTGATTACCAGTTGATCCTCGATACCGTCGAGCCAGCCGGTGATGGGGCGTTGCGCCTGGCGTTCGATGCGTTGAAGGAAAAGCTCAGCGCCGAAGGCTTGTTCAGTGCCGAGCGCAAGGTACCGTTGCCTGCGCACCCTCGGCGCATTGGTATTATCAGCTCGCCGACTGGCGCGGTCATTCGCGACATCATCAGCGTGTTCCGCCGTCGGGCGCCGAACATTGAATTGACGCTGATCCCCACCGCCGTGCAAGGCCGCGAAGCCATCCCTCAGATTGTGCGCGCGTTGAAACTGGCGGATACCCGTGGCTTCGACGCGCTGATCCTGGCCCGTGGCGGCGGCTCACTGGAAGACCTCTGGTGCTTCAACGAGGAAGCGGTGGCCCGTGCCGTGGACGCCTGTATCACGCCCATCGTCAGCGCTGTCGGGCATGAGACAGATGTGTCCATCAGCGATTTCGTGGCGGACGTGCGCGCCCCTACCCCCTCCGCCGCGGCTGAACTGCTCGCGCCAGACGCCAGCCACCTGGTGCGCCAGGTCGAAAACCTGCACCGCCGCCTGGTGATGTTGATGCGCAACCGCCTGAGCCATGACCGCCTGCGCCTGGAAGGCATGGCCCGGCGCCTGCGTCACCCCGGCGAACGCCTGCGCCAACAGGCCCAGCGCCTCGACGACCTGGACATGCGCCTGCGTCGCGCGTTTGAGCGCAGCCTCAATACCCGGCGCGAACGGCTGATCCGCCTGGAAACCCGCCTCGCCGGCCAACACCCGGGGCGTCAACTGGCCCTGCTGCGCCAACGCCTGGAGAGCCTCGCCGAACGCCTGCCTCGCGCCATGCGCGAAGGCCTCAAGGCGCGGCGCCTGCAGCTGCAAAGCCAGGTGCAGACGCTGCACGTGGTCAGCCCGCTGGCGACGCTGGGCCGTGGCTACAGCATCCTGCTGGACGAGCGTGGCCAGGCCATTCGCACTGCCGCGCAAACCCACACCGGCCAGCGCCTGACCGCACGTCTCGGTAAAGGCCAATTGCAAGTGCGGGTGGAAGACAACCACCTGACACCCGTCACCCTTTCGTTATTGGATTGATTGATGCCACGTCTATTTAGCCTGTTGATGCTGCTGTGCCTCACGTTTAACGCCCATGCCGACAGCTACATCACCCGCACCCTGAACAAACCGGTGCCAGGGGGTGTGGCCGTGGTCGAGCTGGGCCCTTCGGCCGCCGCACCGAAAGCCACGTACCAAGGCAAGCCGGTGCTGGTGGTGAAAGAGGCGGACAACTGGCTGGCGATTGTCGGCATCCCTCTGACCGTCAAGCCGGGCAACGAGCGCATCAGCAGTGGTGGGCGCAGCCTGCCGTTTATCGTCGGCTACAAGCAGTACCCGGAACAACGCATCACCCTGAAAAACAAAAGCCAGGTGAACCCCGACCCGGCGCAGCTCAAACGCATCGAGGCGGAGCTGGCAGTGCAGATCAAGGCCTACCGCAGCTTCAGCCCGAACCTGCCGAGCAACCTGGTACTGGACAAACCGGTGAACGGGCCGCTGTCGAGCAAGTTTGGCGTGCGTCGTTTCTTCAACGGTGAAGAGCGAAACCCCCACTCGGGCCTGGACTTTGCCGTGCCCGCCGGTACGCCGATCAAGACGCCGGCGAACGGTAAAGTGATTCTGGTGGGCAACTACTTCTTCAACGGCAACACGGTGTTCGTCGACCATGGCCAGGGCTTTATCAGCATGTTCTGCCACATGTCGAAGATCGACGTGAAAGTCGGCCAGCAACTGGCACGCGGCGCAGTGGTGGGCAAGGTCGGTTCGACGGGCCGCGCGACGGGGCCGCACATGCACTGGAATGTCAGCCTGAACGACGCACGGGTTGACCCGGCGATCTTTATCGGCGCGTTCCAACCCTGAAACGCTCAATTGCGCGCCCGATAATGGGCGCGCAATTAAAACCAGCCTGCCACTCATCCCCAAGCATAAAATCTCGTTTCCTACGCAGATAGAAGAACTTCTCTCAATTTTTAGCGACTGCTTGCCATCTTTCACCCCGGCGGTTAGGGTTGAGCTTATGAAAACCTCTCACACCCTCATTCAGCTCCGCCAGCACCGCAGCCTGTGCCTTGTCAGCGCACGACTGCCAGGCTGAATCGATCTGCCTCGTCCTTACGTTTTATCCCTAAAAACAGTTCTACGGCAGGCCGCCTTTTCTCGGCCCCTACTACAAAGGATTTCCCGATGAGCATGCTCAAAGACCCGTCTTCGAAGTACCGCGCGTTCCCGACCATCGATATCCCGGACCGCACCTGGCCATCGAAGACCATCACAGAAGCGCCGATCTGGTGCAGCTCCGACCTGCGTGATGGCAACCAGTCGTTGATCGAGCCGATGGATGCCGTGAAAAAGCTGCGGTTCTGGAAGACCCTGGTCGCCGTTGGCGTGAAGGAAATCGAAGCGTCGTTCCCGGCCGCCTCGCAAACCGACTTCGACTTCGTACGCACCCTGATCGAAGACAACCACATCCCCGAGGACACCACCATCCAGGTGCTGACCCAAGGCCGTGAAGACTTGATCGCACGGACCTTCGAATCCCTGCGCGGTGCCAAGAAAGCCATCGTGCACTTGTACAACGCCACGTCGCCGTCGTTCCGCCGCATCGTATTCAACCAGGATAAGGAAGGCATCAAGGCCATTGCGGTCAACGCGGCCAAGCTGTTCGTCAAATACGCCGCCCAGCAGCCGGAAACCCAGTGGACCTTCGAATACTCCCCGGAAACCTTCAGCGCCACCGAGCTGGAATTTGCCAAGGAAGTCTGTGACGCGGTGATCGAGGTGTGGAACCCGACGCCTGAGCACAAGATGATCCTCAACCTGCCGGCCACCGTGGAATGCGCCACGCCGAACATCTATGCCGACCAGATCGAATGGTTCGGTCGCCATATCAACCGTCGTGACAGCGTGATCATCAGCCTGCACACCCACAACGACCGTGGCACCGGCGTGGCCGCCACCGAGCTGGGCCTGATGGCCGGCGCCGACCGTGTCGAAGGCTGCCTGTTCGGCAATGGCGAGCGTACCGGTAACGTCGACCTCGTCACCGTCGCGCTGAATATGTACACCCAGGGCCTCGACCCGCAACTGGACTTTTCCGACATCGATGGCGTGCGCAAAGTCGTCGAGGAGTGCAACCAGATCCAGGTTCACCCGCGTCACCCATACGTCGGTGACCTGGTGCATACCGCGTTCTCCGGTTCGCACCAGGACGCGATCCGCAAGGGCTTCACCCAGCAGAAAGACGACGCGCTGTGGGAAGTGCCGTACTTGCCGATCGACCCAGCCGACATTGGCCGCAGCTACGAAGCGGTGATTCGCGTGAACAGCCAATCGGGCAAAGGCGGCATCGCCTACCTGCTGGAGCAGGAATACGACATCAGCCTGCCGCGTCGCATGCAGATCGAGTTCAGCCAGGTGGTACAGGCCGAAACCGACCGCGTCGGCCTGGAAATGACCGCACCGCAGATCTACGCCTTGCTGCAGCGTGAATACCTGCAAGCCAACACCCCGTATGCGCTGGTCAGCCATCGCCTGCAGGAAGAGAACGGCAACAGCTTTGTCGAGGTGGAAGTTTCGGGCAAAGGCCAGGGCGAAACCAACCTGCACTGGAAAGGCAAAGGCAACGGCGCGCTGGAAGCGCTGGTGGCGGGCCTGCCGATTGGCGTGGAGATCATGGACTACAACGAACACGCAATCGGTGCCGGCACCAACGCTAAAGCGGCGGCGTACATCGAACTGCGCGTGAACGGCGAGCGCCCGGTGCATGGCGTGGGTATTGATGAAAACATCACCACGGCCAGCTTCAAGGCCCTGTTCAGTGCGCTTAACCGCTCGTTGAGCCAGCAGGAAGCCAAAGCGGCTTAAGCAGTCTGCTTAAATGTGAAAGGCCCCTGGATAGGAGTCCAGGGGCCTTTTTTTGGTTTTGTGATGTCTGTGAGGACCTCATCGGGGGCAAGCCCCCTCCCACATTTTGAATGTATTCACAGATCAACGTGTGGGAGGGGGCCTGCCCCCGATGGCGGTCTGTCAGACAAACTGGAAAGTATCGGCATCCAGGTTCGCCGGAAACCGCGTGCGATACGCCGCCAATTCCGCCGCATCCAAGTTCACCTGGAACACCCCATCCGCCTCCCCCGCACTCAGCAAGGTCTCACCCTGGAAGTCCAACACCTGACTGTCCCCGGTGTAGGCAAACCCCTTCCCGTCCGTCCCCACCCGATTCACCGCCGCCACGTAGCACAGGTTCTCGATGGCCCGCGCCGGCAGCAGGCGGTTCCAGTGCGAGCGCCGCGCTCCGGGCCAGTTGGCGGTGTATAGCAGCAAGTCAGTGTCCTGGGCATCGCGGCTCCACACCGGAAAACGCAGGTCGTAGCAAATCAACGGCCGAATGCGCCAGCCCTTCAATTCGAACTGCACCTGGCGCTCGCCGGGGGTGTAATGGTCGTGCTCGCCGGCCATGCGGAACAGGTGGCGCTTGTCGTAATGCAGCACCTCGCCATCCGGCCGCGCCCACAGCAGGCGGTTGCGGTGGCTGCCGTCGGCGGCCTGGATGATCACACTGCCGGTGATGACCGCGTTGTACTTGGCCGCCTGGTTTCGTAACCAGCGATGGGTCGGACCGTTTTCCGGCTCGGCGAGCGTCTCGGATTCCATGGAAAAACCGGTGGTGAACATCTCTGGCAGCACGATCAGGTCGGCGCCTTTGGCTTGCTCCAGCAACAATTCGAAGTGCTCAAGGTTAGCCTGGCGGTCGTGCCAGGCCAGAGTGGTCTGGACCAGGGCGATGTTCAGGTTCGGCAACGCATTCAGATCACGCATAGTTTTTCGGCTGCTTGTTGCAGCGTTTCCTCGCGTTTGGCAAAGCACAGGCGCACCAGGCGCTGGCCTTGGGGTGGGTTCTGGTAGAACACCGAGACCGGAATGGTGGCCACGCCGTGTTCACGTGTCATCCACAGCGACATGGCGACGTCGTCCAAGTCCGGACGGATCTGTGAGTAATCCACCAGTTGGAAGTAGGTGCCGGTGACGCGGGTAAAGCTGAAACGCGATGGCGCCAGCAGGTCACAGAACAGGTCGCGCTTGGCTTGGTAAAAAGCCGGCAGCTCCTCAACATGCTCCGGATGTTCGGCCATGAAGTCGGCCAACGCGTACTGCAACGGGGTGACGCCGCAGAAGTTGACGTATTGGTGCACCTTGCGCAGTTCGGCTGTCAGGGCCGGTGGCGCGACGACGTAGCCGGTTTTCCAGCCGGTGACGTGGTAGGTCTTGCCGAAGGAACTGACCACGAAGGCGCGCTGATAAAGCTCCTCATGGGCCAGTACGCTGACGTGGGGCACGCCGTCGAATACCAGGTGCTCGTAAACCTCGTCGCTGACCAGGTAGATATCGCGGTCGCGGATCAATGCCGCTAACAGATCAAGCTCGGCGCGACTGATCAGCGCGCCCGTCGGGTTGTGCGGTGTGTTGAGGATGATCATGCGCGTACGCGGCGACAGCGCCGCCTGGATCTTCTCGAAGTCGAGGGCAAAGCCATCCAGGCTCAGTTGCACGTGCACGCAACGGCCACCGGCCAGCTCGACCGAGGGCTCGTAGCTGTCGTAGCACGGGTCAAACACGATGACCTCATCGCCATGACGAATCACCGCTTGAATTGCGCAGAAGATCGCCTCGGTGGCCCCAGGGGTGATGGTCACTTCACTGTCGGCATTGACCGTGGCGCCATAACTGCGGGCGATCTTGGCGGCCACCTGCTGACGCAGCACCGGCAGGCCGGTCATGGGTGCATATTGGTTGTGACCGAGGGCGATATGCTTGCCGACCGCGTCAAGCAAACCCTGAGGGCCATTGAAGTCCGGGAAGCCTTGGGACAGGTTGAGCGCACCGGTTTCGGCGGCGAGTTGCGACATCGTGGTGAAAATCGTCGTGCCGACATTCGGCAGCTTGCTGGTGATCATCGGAGGCCCCTGCAGGTGAGCCCCAAGTTTTAAGCTGCCAGCCGCATCGGGTCAAGGCACAAACCTGCGGGCACAAAAAAGGGCTCATCAAGAGCCCTTTTTGCGAGGTCGGAATCAGCGCTTGTCGCGGCGCTTCTTGTCGGCCTTCTTGTGGTGAGTCATCAAACGACGCTTCTTGTTCACCTGACGGTCCGTCAGTGTGTTCTTGTTGCCTTCGTACGGGTTCTCGCCACCCTTGAACTCGATACGGATCGGCGTACCGACCAGTTTCAAGACACGGCGGTAGGTGTTTTCCAGGTAACGCACGTAGGACTTCGGCACCTTCTCGATCTGGTTACCGTGGATCACGATAATCGGCGGGTTGGCACCGCCCAAGTGGGCGTAACGCAGTTTGATCCGGCGGTTGTTGACCATCGGCGGCGCGTGCTCGCCAACGGCGTCTTCCAGGATCTGGGTGAGGCGGTTGGTCGGCCAGCGGGTAACCGCGGACTTGAACGAGTTCTGCACGGACGCGTAGAGGTTGCCCACGCCGGTACCATGCAGTGCCGAGATAAAGTGAATATCGGCGAACTCGACAAAAAACAGTCGGCGCTGCAGCTCGATCTTGACGAAATCGCGCTCGCTCGGCGTCATGCCGTCCCACTTGTTGATCGCGATGACCAACGCTCGACCGGCTTCCAGGGCAAAGCCCAGCAGGTTGAGGTCGTGGTCCACCACGCCTTCGCGGGCATCCATCACGAAGATCACCACGTTGGCGTCTTTGATCGCTTGCAGGGTTTTGACCACCGAGAACTTTTCAACTTCCTCGTGGATCTTGCCGCGCTTGCGCACACCGGCGGTGTCGATCAGCGTGTACTTCTCGTCGTTACGCTCGAACGGGATGTAGATGCTGTCGCGGGTAGTGCCGGGCTCGTCGTAGACGATGACCCGGTCTTCACCGAGCATGCGGTTGACCAGGGTCGACTTGCCGACGTTAGGGCGACCGATGATGGCGATCTTGATACCGTCTTTTTCACTCGGGCCAGGAATGCGCTTGGCTTCCTCACCTTCGGCGACGATCTCTTCTTCACCCTCTTCCTCCTCATCGTCATCCTTCGGGAAGGTGCTGAGGGCAATTTCCAGCATCTGGGTGATGCCGCGACCGTGGGCACCGGCGACCGGGATCGCGTCGCCCAGGCCCATCGGGCTGAATTCGGCACGGGCCTGCTCAGGATCGATGTTGTCGATCTTGTTGGCGACCAGATAGGAACGCTTGTTGCGCTTGCGCAGGTGCTCGCCGATCATCTGGTCGGCAGCGGTGTAGCCCGCACGGGCATCCACCAGGAACAACACGACATCGGCTTCTTCAATGGCCAGCAGCGACTGCTCGGCCATCTTTTCATCCATGCCATGCTCGTCACCGGAGATACCACCGGTGTCGACAATAATGTAGGAGCGCCCTTGCCACTTTGCCTCACCGTATTGGCGATCACGGGTCAGACCGGACAAGTCGCCGACGATGGCGTCGCGAGTCCTGGTCAGGCGGTTGAACAAGGTGGACTTGCCGACGTTAGGTCGGCCCACCAGGGCGATTACGGGAACCATGCGGCTCTCCACTTCGTTATTTCAGAAAATACAAAAGCCGCTGCAAGGCAGCGGCTGGTGCTCGGGGCAGCATAATCAAATGCCGCATGCCCCGCCGAAGCGGGGCCGCCTGGGTGTTACCCCAAGCATAGTTCTTACTTGATGGTCAGGGCTTCCAGCTTGCCGCTGTTGCCAAACACATAAAGCATGTTACCCACCACCAGCGGACGGGCACGCAGGCCGTCGCTGTCGATACGCTCGCGACCGACGAAGCGACCGTCCACCTGGCTCAGCAGGTGCAGGTAGCCTTCGAAGTCACCTACCGCCACATAGCTGGAGAACACTTCCGGTGCCGACAGTTGACGGCGAGCCAGGGAATCGTTGCTCCACAGTGCAGTGGTGGAACGCTCGTCGACACTTTCAACGGTGCCGGACGCCAGGCTTACGTAGACGCTGCCAAAGCCTTGGGCGACACCGGCGTAGCTGGAAGCATCACGCTGCCAGTTGACGCGGCCGCTCTGCAGGTCCAGCGCCGCAACACGGCCCTGGTAAGTCGCGACGTAGAGGGTTTCACCGGACAGCAGCAAGCCGCCGTCGATGTCCACTACGCGGTCCAGCTCGGAACGACCTTGGGGAATGGCCACACGGGTTTCCCAGGCCGGCACGCCGTTCTGGGTATCCAGGGCGACCACTTTACCGGTCGACAGGCCTGCAACGGCCAGATTATTGGTCACAATCGGACCACTGGTACCGCGCAGCGTCAGCACCGCCGGGGTGCTGTCGTACAACCAACGCTGTTCGCCAGTGCTGGCGTCGAGGCCGATCACACGGTCATCCTGGGTCTGCACCACGACGATATCGCCGTTGGTGGCAGGCGGTGCGAGGACTTCACTGGTCACGCGAGCGCGCCATTTCTCTTCACCGGTGCTGGAATCCAGGGCCACGACTTCGCCTTTCAGCGTGCCGAGCATGACCATGCCGTAACCCACGCCTACGGCGCCGGAGACTGGCAATTCGAGGTCTTTCTTCCACTTCACATCGCCGTTCATGCGATCCATGGAGATCACTACGCCGGTGACGTCAGCGGCCACAATGTTTTCACCGTCGATTGCCGGTACCAACATGTTGTAGGTGTCGCCTTGGCCGTCACCGATGGAGCGGCTCCACTGCTTTTGCAGGATCACTTCTTCCTTGAAGCTGGTCAGCTCGGCCGGAGGCAGTTCTTTTTTACTGTTGCTGCTGCAACCCGCGGCCAGAACGGCCAGAGCCAGCAATGCTGCATGTTTCCAACGGATCACGTCACGCATCCCCTTTGGCCAAGTCGTCCAGCTTGATTTGTAAGCCACCGACCGCCGCTTCATCAGACAGCGCCGCCTTGGCTTTTTGGTACGCAGCATTGGCTTCGTCGGTACGACCCAATTGGACCAACAGGTCGCCCTTGAGCTCTTCGCGAGTGGCTACAAATGCCTTGTCAGCATCGCCGTCGAGCAGTTTGAGTGCTTCGTCAGCCTTGTTCTGTGCCGCCAGTACCTGAGCCAGGCGCTGACGTGCGATTTCACCCAGGGTCGGGTTGGTCGGCTTGTCGGCGATGGCCTTCAGTTCAGCGGCTGCGTCATCCAGCTTGCCGGTGTCGACCGCGACTTTCGCGACGAACAGGCTGCCGTATTGGGCGTAGGTGCTACCGCCGAATTCGTTCTTCAGCTTGCCGGCCAGGTCTGCGACCTGCGCAGGATCAGGCTTGCCGTCCGGCGTCAGGGTGGTTTCCAGCAATTGCTGATAGAGGATCGAGGCGCCTTGGGACTGGTTGGCCTGATACTTGGTCCAGGCTTGCCAGCCGAACACCACCACTAAAGCCAGCAGGCCGCCAGTTACCAGGGGCTTGCCGTTACGCTGCCACCAGTCCTTGAACTCGGCCAGTTGCTCATCATCAGTACTCGACACCCCAATACTCCTTAATCGCTAAATTCGGCTGTTCGACAGCTTCAACCCTGCACGACGCAGGTGGCCAAGTGCGCGGCGAGCGCATCAAAGGCAATGTTCTGTTGCTCGCCCTGGCCACGCAGGGGTTTGAAACCTATCACTTGCTGGGCCAGTTCGTCTTCGCCGAGGATCAGTGCATACAGTGCACCGCTCTTGTCGGCCTTCTTGAATTGGCTCTTGAAGCTGCCGGCGCCGGCATTGATCTGCAGGCGCAGGTTCGGCAGTTGGTCGCGGACTTTTTCGCTCAGGGCCAGGGCCGCCAGTTCGGCCGCCTCGCCAAAGGCGCACAGGTACACGTCCACCTGACGGGAGATCTCTTCCGGGACCTGCTCCAGGGTTTCGAGCAGCAGGATCAGCCGCTCGATGCCCATGGCAAAACCTACGCCCGTGGTCGGCTTGCCGCCCATCTGCTCGACCAGGCCGTCATAGCGGCCACCGGCACACACGGTGCCCTGGGCGCCGAGTTTGTCGGTGACCCACTCGAACACGGTCTTGCTGTAGTAGTCGAGGCCACGCACCAATTTCGGGTTGATCACGTAGGGAATACCGGCCGCATCCAGACGAGCCTTGAGGCCCTCGAAGTGCGTACGGGATTCATCGTCCAGGTAATCGGCCATTTTTGGCGCGTTGACCAGCACGGCTTGGGTGTCGGCGTTCTTGGTATCGAGGACGCGCAACGGGTTGGTCTTCAGACGGCGCTGGCTGTCCTCGTCCAACTTGTCCAGGTGGGCGGACAGGTATTCAACCAGGGCAACGCGGTAGCGGCCCCGGGATTCGCTGGTGCCCAGGCTGTTGAGTTCAAGCTTGACCGCGTCGCGGATGCCCAACACGCCCCACAGGCGCCAGGTCAGCACGATCAGCTCGGCGTCGATGTCCGGACCGTCGAGGTTGAACACCTCCAAGCCGATCTGGTGAAACTGGCGATAACGACCTTTCTGCGGGCGCTCGTGGCGGAACATCGGACCGATGTACCACAGTTTCTGCGGCTGGCCGCCACCGGTGAGGCCATGCTCGAGCACGGCGCGCACGCACGCGGCAGTACCTTCCGGACGCAGGGTCAGGGAGTCGCCGTTACGGTCTTCAAAGGTGTACATCTCTTTTTCGACGATGTCGGTCACTTCACCGATGGAGCGTTTGAACAGCTCGGTGAACTCGACGATCGGCATGCGGATCTGCTTGTAACCGTAGTTATCCAGCAGGCGCGCGACCGTGCTCTCGAAGTAGCGCCACAGTGGCGTCTGCTCCGGCAGGATGTCGTTCATGCCACGAATGGCTTGCAGAGACTTGCTCACATCAAATCCTTAAATTCGTTCTTAGCCGCGCGCGATCAGCGCTGCGTCAGCCGCGACCTTCTGGGCCGCTTTCTCGCGGATCAGCCTTTCGAGCTCATCCACCAGATTGTCATTCGTCAACTTCTGCGACGGCTTGCCGTCGATGTAAATCAGGTTCGGTGTGCCGCCGGTCAGGCCTACGTGCGCCTCTTTGGCTTCGCCCGGCCCGTTGACCACGCAACCGATCACTGCAACATCCAATGGCACCAGCAGGTCTTCGAGGCGGACTTCCAGTTCGTTCATGGTTTTCACCACGTCGAAGTTCTGCCGCGAGCAGCTCGGGCAGGCAATGAAGTTGATGCCACGGGAACGCAAATGCAGGGATTTGAGAATGTCGTAACCGACCTTCACTTCCTCTACCGGGTCTGCCGCCAGGGAGATGCGGATAGTATCGCCAATCCCTTCGGCGAGCAGCATACCGAGACCCACCGCAGATTTCACTGTGCCTGAGCGTAAACCACCCGCTTCAGTGATACCCAGGTGCAACGGCTGCACGATTTCCTTGGCCAGCAGGCGGTAGGCTTCTACCGCCATGAACACATCGGAGGCCTTTACGCTGACCTTGAAGTCCTGGAAATTCAGGCGTTCAAGGTGTTCAACGTGGCGCAATGCCGATTCAACCAGCGCCGCCGGGGTGGGCTCGCCGTATTTCTTTTGCAGGTCTTTTTCCAGCGAACCGGCGTTGACGCCGATACGGATTGGAATGCCGCGATCACGGGCTGCATCCACCACGGCGCGCACACGGTCTTCGCGACCGATGTTGCCCGGGTTGATACGCAGGCAGTCCACACCCAGTTCGGCTACGCGCAGAGCGATCTTGTAGTCGAAGTGAATGTCGGCCACCAACGGCACCTTGACCAGTTGCTTGATGCGACCGAAGGCTTCGGCAGCGTCCATGTCCGGTACAGACACCCGCACGATGTCTACGCCGGCGGCTTCCAGACGGTTGATCTGGGCGACCGTAGCGGCGACGTCATTGGTGTCGCTGTTGGTCATGCTCTGTACCGCGATGGGGGCATCGCCACCCACAGGCACCGAGCCGACCCAGATCTTGCGCGATACGCGACGTTTGATTGGAGATTCGCCGTGCATGACTATTGTCCCAACTTCAGGCGAGCGGTCTCGCCGGTGGTGAACGGCGCCACGTCCACAGGCTGGCCGTTGTAGGCCACTTGCGCGCCACGGGCGAAGCCCAGACGCAGCGTCAAAGGAGGCTTGCCGCCCAGGTCGAGCGTATCTCCCTTACGCTTAAGGCCACTGGCCAGCACTTTGCCGTTGCCATCGGTGACTTGCGTCCAGCAGTCAGCGACGAAGGTAATCTGCACGCGCCCATCACCGGCGATCAACGCAGGGGTAGTGGGTGGCGAAATGGCCGGCGCGCTTGGCGTGGCAGTCGCAGGCGCCTGCACGGGAGCGGCCGGTGTATGCGCCTGGGCAACCGGGGCAGCCGGTGTTTGTGCGGGTGCCGCCGGGGTCGTAGGGGCGGTGGCGGAAGCGGCTGTTTCCGGCGCTGGCTGCTCGGTAGCAAGCGGCGCTTCAGGGGCGGCCTGACCTTCGACAACCGCCTGGTCTTCCGGCTCATCCAGCGGATGAATCTGCGTGGTGCCGTCGGCGCTTTCGACTTCGACGTGCTCCATGGCGTTACTGGTCAGGTCCTTGGTGCGCTGGGAGGCCTGGTCTTGCCACCAGACAAAGCCACCGCCAATGACCGCGATCAGCAGCAACAGGCTGACAATTCGCAAAATCGTGTGGGAAACCCGTACCGGTTCTTCAATACGACCCAGGCCATGGACATTACTGCCCTGGGAGTCGGTACCGGTGAACTGGTCGAACTCCTGGACCAGCACGGTCTGGTCAATGCCCAGCAACTTGGCGTAGGCGCGGATATAGCCGCGGGCGAAGGTATGCCCAGGCAGCTTATCGAACGCGCCGGCTTCCAGGTTGCCAAGGGACGTGGTGGTCAAATTGAGCTTGAGGGCCACTTCCGCCAGCGACCAACCATTGCTTTCGCGGGCCTGACGCAAGGTGTCGCCTGGGTTTACGCGATTAGCTGCTACAACTTCCGGGTGCGCCGCTTTCATCATTGCTCCGACAGGTATTGCTGATATTCCGGCGTACCGGGATAGAGTCGTTCGAGTTGCTGGCCAAAACGTGCGGCCGTGTCGCGTTCTTCATGAACCGTCGCCAGGCGCACACCGAGCAATAGACTACGTGCATTTTGCCCACTGAGCAGGCTAAAACGCTCGTAATAGTCACGTGCCGGCACATAATGCCTGTCTTCGTAGGACAACTCAGCCATTTCGAGCAATGCGCGAGGCTGGCGACCGTTCAAGTGCAGGGCTTTTTCCAGCTGTCGGCGGGCGCTGTCGCGCTGGCCGAGGCGCATCGAGGTCACCCCAAGGTTCTCGAATACCCGAGAGCGCTCAGGATAGAGGGTATCGGCGCTGGCTTGCTGGAAATAAAGGGCGGCCTGGTCATACCGTTTTTGCTCGAACAGGAAGCTGCCGTAATTGTTCAGCAGCCGCGGGTCGGCAGGACGGGAGGCCAGGGCCTTGTGAAAATACTGTTCGGCCAGCTCAGGCTCGGCCTGGGCCTGGAACACCAGGGCCAGTGCGGCATTGGCGTCGGCATCGTCGCTGTCCAGCTCAAGGGCCTTTTTCAGCGGTACCTTGGCCTGCTCGCTCATGCCTTGCCGAAGGTAACCCAAGCCCAGTTGCACATAGGCAACTCGCGCCTCATCACGGCCTTTACCGGTTTGCAAAGGGCTGTCATGGCCCGATGAAACACAACCGGCCGCAAGGCCGGTAACAAGCAACAGCAGCGCAAGGCGCAAGGGCATAGAGATCCTCTCTCAGATTCGATTCACAGCAATTTGCGGCAGATCGTCGGCGGCATTCAATTCACGCACGGCGATATAACGCTCGCTGCGGCGGGTGCGGTCCATCACCTGCCCTACCAATTGGCCACAGGCGGCGTCGATGTCTTCACCACGGGTGGTGCGTACGGTGACGTTGTAGCCGGCCTGGTGCAGTTGATCCTGGAAACGGCGGATGGCGTTGTTGCTCGGCCGCTCGTAGCCAGAATGTGGAAACGGGTTAAACGGAATCAGGTTGATCTTGCACGGGGTGTTCTTGAGCAACTCGATCATCTCGACCGCGTGTTCGACCTTGTCGTTGATGTCCTTGAGCATGGTGTACTCAATGGTCAGCACGCGTTTCTCACCCAAGGTCGCCATATAACGCTGGCAAGATTCGAGCAGCATCTTAAGCGGATACTTCTTGTTGATCGGCACCAATTGGTTACGCAATGCGTCATTGGGTGCGTGCAGCGACAACGCCAGGGAGACGTCGATGTGCTTGGCCAGCTCATCGATCATCGGTACCACGCCGGAGGTCGACAGGGTCACACGGCGCTTGGAGATGCCGTAGCCTAGGTCGTCCATCATCAGGTGCATGGCCGCAATCACGTTGTCGAAGTTCAGCAGCGGCTCACCCATGCCCATCATCACCACGTTGGTGATGGCACGGTCGACGGTCGCCGGGACGCTGCCAAAGGATTTGTTGGCAATCCACACTTGGCCGATGACTTCGGCGGCGGTGAGGTTGCTATTGAAGCCTTGCTTGCCGGTGGAGCAGAAACTGCAGTCCAGGGCACAGCCTGCCTGGGACGAAACGCACAAAGTACCGCGCTTGCCCTGGGGAATGTAGACGGTCTCGACGCAGCTGCCGGACGCCACGCGCACCACCCACTTACGGGTGCCATCGCTGGAGATGTCCTCGCTGACCACTTCAGGACCACGGACCTCAGCAATGGCCTTGAGCTTGTCGCGCAGGGCCTTGCTGACGTTCGTCATGGCGTCGAAATCGTCGACGCCAAAGTGGTGAATCCACTTCATTACCTGACCGGCACGGAAACGCTTCTCCCCGATTGAGTCGAAGAATTTCTCCATTTCCGGCTGGGTCAGACCCAGCAGGTTGGTTTTAACAGTCGATGTAGTCATGGATTCACCCTCACTCTTTAAGCCGATGCTTAGCGAGCGGTTACTTCAGTAGCGGCGAAGAAGTACGAGATTTCGCGAGCAGCAGCAGCTTCGGAGTCCGAACCGTGTACAGCGTTGGCGTCGATGGACTCAGCGAAGTCAGCACGGATGGTGCCGGCAGCGGCTTCTTTAGGGTTGGTAGCGCCCATCAGTTCGCGGTTCAAAGCGATAGCGTTTTCGCCTTCCAGAACCTGAACAACAACAGGACCGGAGATCATGAAGGCAACCAGGTCGCCGAAGAAGCCACGAGCGCTGTGCTCAGCGTAGAAGCCTTCAGCTTCAGCCTTGGACAGTTGCTTGAGTTTCGAAGCTACAACCTTCAGGCCGGCTTTTTCGAAACGAGTGGTGATCTCGCCGATGACGTTTTTTGCAACAGCGTCAGGCTTGATGATGGAGAAAGTACGTTGAACAGCCATGGTGTAACTCCAGAAACGGTAATTTACGAAAAATTAAACCCGCGAATTATACGCGGGTTATTGGGTATTGCCTAACTGCGTAAGGGAGGCGTCAGTCCTGCTCTTCTTTCCAGGCAGTCTGGATGGCCTCCAGGACCTTTTCACCGCCACGATCCCGCTCATCTTCAAACCCTGGCAACGCCATGACCATGTCACGCAAAGCTACAAAGTTCAGGGAATAAGGATCCAGACCCGGGTTGCCGTCGGCCAACAGGATAGCGATCTCTTGCACATCAACCCATTTAAGACTCATGACACTTCCTTGAATCAATGCGGCGCTTCGGCTGCATGGTTGAGGGAATATTTCGGGATTTCGACGGTGATGTCTTCAGTTCCGACCTTTGCCTGACAGCTTAGACGCGAAGTCGCTTCCAAGCCCCACGCACGGTCAAGAAAGTCCTCTTCCAGCTCATCGGCCTCTTCAAGGCTGTTGAAGCCCTCGCGAATGACGCAATGACAGGTGGTGCAGGCGCACACACCGCCGCAGGCGCTTTCGATTTCGATGTGGTTGTCATGGGCAACTTCGAGGATGGACTTGCCGGTCTCAGCCTCCACGACCATACCGTCCGGGCAATGCTCGGCGTGTGGCAGAAAAATGACCTGCGGCATTAATTATTCCTCGAGTTCATTCAGGTTGCGCCCCGCCAGGGCGGCTTTTACCGACTGGTCCATACGGCGGGCAGCAAAAGCATCGGTCACTTGCGACAGACGCTTGGTCTGTTGCTCGATGGCGTAGCCATCGGTGCCTTTTATCAGTTCGGCCAGTTCCTGCATCTGCAGGTCAATAACCATGCGCTCTTCGGCGTCCAGCAGGCGCTCGCCGTCAGCATCCAGGGCACCCTGCACAGCTTCGAGCAGGCGCTGGGCGTCGACTTGCTGCTCACGCAGTACGCGAGCGACCTTGTCGTCACCGGCGTATTGGAACGAATCCTTGAGCATCTTGGCGATTTCGCCGTCGGTAAGGCCGTAGGACGGCTTGACCTGGATGCTGGCTTCAACGCCCGAGGCCAATTCGCGCGCAGCGACACTGAGCAGGCCATCGGCGTCGACCTGGTAGGTCACGCGGATCTTCGCGGCACCGGCCACCATCGCCGGAATGCCGCGCAATTCAAAGCGCGCCAGGGAGCGGCAGTCGCTGATCAGCTCGCGCTCGCCTTGCAGCACATGAATCATCATGGCCGTCTGGCCATCTTTGTACGTGGTGAAATCCTGGGCGCGGGCGACGGGGATGGTGGTGTTGCGTGGAATCACCTTCTCCATCAAGCCACCCATGGTTTCCAGCCCCAGAGACAGCGGAATCACGTCGAGCAACAGCAGTTCGCCACCATCACGCTTGTTACCGGCCAAGGTATCGGCCTGGATGGCGGCACCGATGGCGACCACTTGATCCGGGTCGATTTCAGTCAGTGGCTGGCGACCAAAGGCCTCAGCCACGGCATCACGAACGCGCGGAACGCGGGTGGAACCGCCGACCATGACCACGGCACCGACGTCTTCCAGCTCAACACCGGAATCACGCACGGCACGGCGGCAAGCTTTCAGGCTGCGAGCGACCATCGGTTCGATCAACGCATCGAAGGCTTCGCGAGTCAGCTGGGCCGACCAGGTGCCGTAGGACACTTCAACAGTTGCAGCATCCGTCAGCGCTTCTTTGGCGGCGCAGGCGGTTTGCAGCAGATTACGCTGCGCGCCTGGGTCCAGGTCGGCCGACAAGCCGGCACTGCTGATGATCCAGCCCGCGATGGCGTGATCGAAGTCATCGCCACCCAAGGCGCTGTCACCACCGGTGGCCAGCACTTCAAAGACACCGCCGGTCAGGCGCAGGATCGAAATATCAAAGGTACCGCCGCCCAGATCGTAAATCGCGACCAGGCCTTCGGCGTGCTGGTCCAGGCCATAAGCTACTGCAGCAGCGGTCGGCTCGTTGAGCAGGCGCAACACGTTCAGGCCGGCGAGTTTCGCCGCGTCCTTGGTCGCCTGGCGCTGGGCGTCATCGAAATACGCCGGAACGGTGATCACCGCCCCCACCAATTCGCCGCCTAGGGTGGTTTCTGCACGCTGGCGCAGCACCTTGAGGATATCGGCCGACACTTCCACCGGGCTTTTCGGGCCCTGGACGGTGTCGATGAACGGCATATGGGATTCACCGCCGACAAAGCGGTACGGCAGTTGGTCGCCCAGTTGCTTGACGTCGGACAGACCACGACCCATCAAGCGCTTGACCGACAGCACGGTATTCAAAGGATCGGCAGAGGCCGCCAACTTGGCCGACTCGCCCACTTCGATGCGATCAGCGTGATAACGCACGGCAGACGGCAGAATCACTTGGCCATCAGCGTCGGGCAGCGGCTCGGACAGGCCGCTGCGCAAGGCAGCAACCAGGGAATTGGTGGTGCCCAGGTCAATCCCCACCGCCAGGCGACGCTGGTGCGGTTGAGGGCTTTGGCCGGGTTCGGCGATTTGCAGTAATGCCATGGTAATCAGGTCTTATCTGTCTATCAGGCGTGCATCACGGGCAGCACACTGGGTTAATCGTCGAGGCGCTCTTCTAGCTGGCGCACTTCGTAGGTGAGCTTGTCGAGGAACTGCATGCGCCGCATCAGGCGTTCGGCCTGTTCGCGTTGCGCTGCATCATTCCAACAAGCTGCGAAGCTTTCGTTGAGCTCATCCTGGGCCGTTTTCAGACGACGCTTGAAGACTGCGACACCCGCCACATCGGCTTCGTCCTGCAAGTCTTCGAGTTCTTCGCGCCACTGCATCTGCTGCATCAGGAAGTCCGGGTCGTGCACCGTGACTTCAATCGGCACCTCGCCACCATTCATTGCGAGCAGATAGCGCGCACGTTTGGGCGGGTTTTTCAGCGTCTGATAGGCCTCATTGAGGCTGGCCGATTTCTCCAGCGCGAGGCGTTGCTCACGCTCGGAAGCGTCAGCGAAGCGGTCCGGATGCACCCCACGCGCCAGTTCTCGGTAGCGCGTGGCAAGCTGCTCAAGGTCCAGCCGAAAGCTCGGCTGCAGCTCGAATAAAGCGAAATGACAAGGAGTACCCACGTATAGCCTCAGATGTTGAAGCTTTCGCCGCAGCCACATTCACCGCGTACGTTGGGGTTGTTGAACTTGAAGCCTTCGTTCAACCCTTCCTTGACGAAATCGAGTTCGGTGCCGTCCAGGTAGGTCAGGCTTTTAGGGTCGATGATCACTTTCTCGCCGTGACTTTCGAACACCTGATCCTCTTCAACCACCTCGTCGACAAACTCCAGCACGTAGGCAAGGCCGGAACAGCCCGTGGTGCGAACACCCAGACGAATCCCCTCACCTTTACCGCGCCCATTCAGGGAGCGGCGAATGTGCTGCGCAGCCGCTTCTGTCATGCTGATAGCCATCGTTGACTCCTTACTCGTCGCCAAATGCTTAGATCAAGCCTTTCTTCTGCTTGTAGTCGCGAACGGCCGCCTTGATGGCGTCTTCAGCGAGTACGGAGCAGTGGATTTTCACTGGCGGCAGGGCCAGTTCTTCGGCCAGCTGGGTGTTGCTGATAGTGACAGCCTCATCCAGGGTCTTGCCTTTCATCCATTCAGTCGCCAGGGAGCTGGAGGCGATGGCCGAACCGCAGCCGTAAGTCTTGAACTTGGCGTCTTCGATAACGCCAGCGTCGTTGACTTTGATCTGCAGGCGCATCACATCGCCGCACGCCGGAGCGCCGACCATGCCGGTGCCGACATCAGGGTCTTCCGCGTTCATCTTGCCGACGTTGCGCGGGTTTTCGTAGTGGTCGATGACCTTTTCGCTGTAAGCCATGGTACTGAATCCTCACTCATCAGGGCCGCTCTGGAACCCTGTAGAAACGCCTGCGTTTTCCGCCACGTTGCTACAGAGCTGGGGTGGCGGCTTCTATAGTTAGTGTGCCGCCCACTCGATCTTGGAAATGTCGACACCGTCTTTGTACATGTCCCACAGCGGCGACAGTACACGCAGTTTGTTGACGGCTTCGCAGACTTTCTGCGCGGCGTAGTCGACTTGTTCTTCGGTGGTGAAGCGGCCGAACGTAAAGCGGATCGAGCTGTGTGCCAGTTCGTCGTTGCGGCCCAGGGCACGCAGTACATACGAAGGCTCAAGGGACGCCGAGGTGCAGGCCGAACCGGACGAAACCGCCAGGTCCTTGAGCGCCATGATCAGCGACTCGCCTTCGACGTAGTTGAAGCTCAAATTCAGGTTGTGCGGTACACGGGCAGTCATGCTGCCATTGATGTACAGCTCTTCAAGGTTTTCGACCTGCTTGTAGAAGCGGTCGCTCAGGGCCTTGATGCGCACGTTTTCGGCAGCCATGTCTTCTTTGGCTACGCGGAAGGCTTCGCCCATGCCGACGATCTGGTGGGTCGCCAGGGTGCCCGAACGCATGCCGCGCTCGTGACCGCCGCCGTGCATGGTGGCTTCGATGCGCACGCGTGGCTTGCGGCTCACGTACAGGGCGCCGATGCCTTTAGGACCGTAGGTCTTGTGGGCGGAGAACGACATCAGGTCGACTTTCAGTTTCGACAGGTCGATGTCGACCTTGCCGGTGGACTGAGCAGCGTCGACGTGCAGCAGAATGCCCTTGGAACGGGTCAGTTCGCCGATGGCTGCGATGTCGTTGATGGTGCCGATTTCGTTGTTCACGTGGATCACGGACACCAGGATGGTGTCTTCACGCAGCGCGGCTTCGATCATGGCCGGAGTGACGATACCGTCGGTGGTCGGCTCGAGGTAGGTGACCTCGAAACCTTCACGCTCCAGCTGGCGCATGGTGTCGAGGACAGCCTTGTGCTCAATCTTGGTGGTGATCAGGTGCTTGCCTTTGGTCGCGTAGAAATGCGCCGCGCCCTTGATAGCCAGGTTGTCGGACTCGGTGGCACCGGAGGTCCAGACGATTTCACGCGGATCAGCGTTGACCAGGTCGGCGACCTGGCGACGAGCGTTCTCGACCGCTTCCTCGGCTTTCCAGCCGAACACGTGGGAACGGGAGGCTGGGTTGCCGAAGTTTCCGTCAACCAGCAGGCATTCGCTCATCTTTTGCGCGACACGCGGATCAACCGGGGTGGTCGCTGAGTAATCAAGGTAAATCGGCAATTTCATGGACTTTCTCCTAAATCAGGCTGGCTGGCGTGCCGTTAGCTCTTCGGCTGTCACTCGACGGCGGACGCTTCGATCTTGTCCAGACGCGGCGCCTTGGTGTTGCAACGGCGCTGGTCCTGACGCTGGGCTACTTCTTGCACCTCACGGCGAGTCACAAGATCAGCCAAGCTGATACCACTCAAAAACTCATGGATCTGCAGGCTCAGGTCACACCACAAGTGGTGCGTCAGGCAGGTGTCGCCGGCGTGGCAGTCACCCAGCCCCTGGCATTTGGTCGCGTCGACGGATTCGTTGACTGCGTCGATCACCTGGGCTACCTGGATGCCCTGCATGTCGCGGGACAGTTGATAGCCGCCGCCTGGCCCACGAACGCTGGAAACCAGATTGCTGCGGCGCAATTTGGCGAACAGCTGCTCAAGGTAGGACAGGGAAATGCCTTGGCGCTCGGAGATATCGGCCAGGGACACCGGCCCAGTTTGCGCGTGCAAAGCCAGGTCAAGCATGGCGGTCACCGCGTATCGGCCTTTTGTAGTCAGTCTCATGGACAAGTACCAAGGTGTTTCAGAATGGGAGCGAGTATGCGATTCCCGAGTATTTAAGTCAACTATAAGACCTAGTGCTTTAGTCGGGATTACCCGTAAAAAGGGCGCGCGAATCATAGCAGGATGGGGTGGGGACGAACAGCGGGAACAGGGCCAAGGCCCGATCTCAAGACCAATGGAGATCAAATGTGGGAGCTGGCTTGCCTGCGATTGCGGTGGACCAGCAGCTCAAGGGGTAGCTGGCACACCGCTATCGCAGGCAAGCCAGCTCCCACAGGAGATTTCTATCGACGGTAATATCTAGCCTGCCTTGGTGACTGATGCTTCATCCTTGATCTCGGCGAAGTCTTCTTCGCGCAACTCAGGCAGTTCCTTCGCACAGTACGGACTACCCAGGTCCTTCAGCGCGCCGCACATGCCGTCCAACTTGCCGTCCACCGCCTGCAGATGGTCGAGCAACTGGCCGATGGCGCGGGCCACCGGGTCGGGCATGTCTTCGCTGACACCATAGGCATCGAAGCCGATTTTCTCGGCCATGGCCTTGCGCTTGGCTTCTTGCTCGTCGCCGACTTCCGGCTTGACGATGATGCGACCCGGAATACCCACCACGGTTGCGCCAGGCGGCACAGCCTTGGTCACCACCGCATTCGAGCCCACCTTGGCACCGGCGCCGACGGTGAATGGGCCGAGCACCTTGGCGCCCGCCCCTACCACTACGCCATTTTCCAGCGTTGGGTGACGCTTGCCTTTGTTCCAGCTGGTGCCGCCCAGGGTCACACCCTGATAAAGCGTCACGTCATCGCCAATCTCGGCAGTCTCGCCGATCACGATGCCCATGCCATGGTCGATAAAAAAGCGACGACCGACCTTGGCCCCTGGGTGAATCTCGATCCCGGTCAACCAGCGACCAAAGTTCGACACCACGCGCGCCAGCCACTTCCAACCCATACCCCACAGGGCGCCGGACAGGCGATGGATCCAGATCGCATGCATGCCCGGGTAGCAGGTCAGCACTTCAAAGGCATTGCGCGCCGCCGGGTCACGGTGGAAAACACTTTGGATATCTTCTCGCAAACGCTCGAACATTTTTAATCCTTCCGCTTAAGAAGCTCGCCACGGGCCGCTTTCTGGGTTTCCGTGAGGATGCCACGCAATATATTCATTTCCGCCCGGCTGACCGAGCTGCGCCCGTACAGGCGGCGCAGGCGCGCCATCAAGTGCCGTGGTTTTTCCGGATCGAGGAATTCGATGGCCACCAGGGTTTGCTCCAGGTGCTCATAAAACCGCTCCAGCTCGTCCATCGTGGCCAACTCGCCACTTTTGATCGACGCCACTTCATCCTTCTCGACCTTGCTCGGCTGCCCTTCAGCGGCCAGCCAGGCCATGCGCACTTCGTAACTCAACACCTGCACCGCTGCCCCGAGGTTCAGCGAACTGAAGTCAGGGTCTGATGGAATGTGCACGTGGTAATGACATCGCTGCAGCTCTTCATTGGTGAGGCCGGAGTCTTCACGGCCGAACACCAGGGCGATTTCAGCGCCGCCGGCCGCCTCTTCCACCACTTTTGTGCCGCATTCGCGCGGATCCAGCAGCGGCCAGGGGATGCGCCGGTCGCGCGCACTGGTGCCGAGTACCAGGTTGCAGCCGACCAGGGCGTCTTCCAGGGTGGCGACGACCTGGGCTTTTTCCAGGATGTCATTGGCGCCGGACGCACGGGCATCAGCCTCGTGGTGCGGGAACAGACGCGGTTCGACCAGCACCAGGCGCGTCAGCCCCATGTTCTTCATGGCTCGCGCCACCCCGCCGATGTTGCCGGGATGACTGGTATTGACCAAGACGACACGAATGTTTTGCAGCAAGGGAGGCGCTCTCGGACACGGGAAAGGGGAGCAAATCTTACAGAACAGCCTAAGGTTATGCCATGAAAGCTAACGTCGTCCTTCACCTGAAGAAAGTTTCTGCTAGAATGCTCGGCTTTCTTTAACAACCTTAGGTGACACATCCATGCAGCCCATGCTGAATATCGCGCTGCGCGCCGCCCGCAGCGCCAGTGAATTGATCTTCCGCTCCATCGAGCGCCTGGATACCATCAAGGTCGACGAAAAAGACGCCAAGGATTACGTATCCGAGGTGGATCGCGCCGCCGAACAGAAAATCATCGACGCTCTGCGCAAGGCCTACCCTACCCACGGCATCCTCGGTGAAGAAACCGGTATGCACAAAGGCAGCGGCGAAGGCGAAGACTACCTGTGGATCATCGACCCACTGGATGGCACCACCAACTTCCTGCGCGGCATCCCGCACTTTGCCGTGAGCATCGCGTGCAAATACCGTGGCCGCCTGGAACACGCCGTTGTGCTGGACCCGGTCCGCCAGGAAGAATTTACCGCCAGCCGTGGCCGTGGCGCCCAACTCAATGGTCGCCGCCTGCGCGTCAGCGGTCGTACCAGCCTGGACGGCGCCCTGCTGGGTACCGGTTTCCCGTTCCGTGACGACCAGATGGACAACCTGGAAAACTACCTGGGCATGTTCCGCGCCCTGGTTGGCCAGACCGCCGGCATCCGTCGCGCTGGCGCGGCAAGCCTGGACCTGGCGTACGTAGCTGCCGGTCGTTTTGATGCGTTCTGGGAGTCGGGCCTGTCCGAGTGGGACATGGCTGCAGGCGCGCTGCTGATCCAGGAAGCAGGCGGTTTGGTGAGCGACTTCACCGGCGGTCACGACTTCCTTGAAAAAGGCCACGTGGTTGCCGGCAACACCAAATGCTTCAAGGCAGTACTGACGGCGATCCAGCCGCACCTGCCAGCTTCGCTGAAGCGCTAAGCGAGCAGGCACAAAAAAGCACCCCGAGGGGTGCTTTTTTTATGCCTGGGATTTGAGGTTTGCCGCGACTCCAGCAACAACACAAATCAATTGTGGGAGGGGGCTTGCCCCCGATTGCAGTGGGTCAGCACCTAACAAGCTGACTGATCCACCGCTATCGGGGGCAAGCCCCCTCCCACATTTTGAACTCACATAATTTTTTGCATCTGTACCAGGCTTGAGATTACTGCTGGTTCTGGCCCAGCACCAAGCGGCCTTCCTTGTCGACCGGAATCTGGCCGCCTGGATCACGGTCCATACGCACCGAGCCTTCCTTGCCATCCAAGGTGTAACGCACGTCATAACCGACAACCTTGTCGCTGATGTCGTTGACGGTGTTACAACGGGTTTGCGTGGTGGTGTAGGTATCGCGGTTCTGCATACCTTCCTGAACCTTGTTACCGGCATAACCGCCACCGACCGCACCGGCTACGGTAGCCAGCTTCTTACCGTTACCGCCACCGACCTGGTTACCCAATAGGCCACCGGCCAGTGCACCGACCACCGTACCGACGATCTGGTGCTGATCCTGCACGGGCTTCTGCCGAGTCACGGCGACGTCCTTGCAGACCTCACGCGGCGTTTTAATCTGGGTTTTCACCGGCTGCACCGCCAGCACTTGCGCATACTCAGGGCCGCTTTTTACCAGGCTGTAGGTGGCAACAGCACCCCCGGCAGTCACACCGACAGCACCCAATACCGCACCAACCAGTAACGACTTGTTCACGTTGAACCTCCTGACCATCACAAACGGACCGAACGATCCGCGCTATACCCAGCCTTGGAGCAAAAAAAAAGGCACGAGTTCAATCCTCGTGCCTTCTTTGTAACAGCAAGTCAACGACACCCCATCAAGGGCGGTCGTCGACCTCCTTGCCGGTAGCGGCAGGAGGGATCAAGTCTTCGCTGCTGAGGTTCAGCCAGATCAGCACCACGTTGGCGATGTAGATCGACGAGTAGGTACCCGCCAGCACGCCGATAAACAGCGCCAGGGAGAAGCCCCACAGGTTGTCGCCACCGAAGATCATCAGTGCCGCAATCGCCAGCAAGGTGGAGATCGACGTCGCCATGGTCCGCAGCAGGGTCTGGGTGGTGGAGATGTTGATGTTCTCGACCAACGTTGCCTTGCGCAGTACCCGGAAGTTCTCACGAACCCGGTCGAATACCACGATGGTGTCGTTGAGGGAGTAACCAATGATCGCCAGCACCGCCGCCAGCACGGTCAGGTCGAAGGTAATCTGGAAGTACGCCAGGATACCCACGGTCACGATCACGTCGTGGATCAGCGACACAATGGCGCCGACACCGAACTTCCACTGAAAGCGGAACGCCAGGTAGATCATGATGCCGACCAGCGCCATCAGCATGCCGAGGCCGCCTTGGTCGCGCAGCTCTTCACCGACTTGCGGGCCCACGAACTCGACGCGCTTGACCGACGCTGGGTTGTCGCCGCCGACCTTCTGCAAGGCCTCGGCAACCTGGTGACCCAGTTGCGGGTCTTCGCCAGGCATACGCACCAGCAGGTCGGTGGTGGCACCGAAGCTCTGCACCACGGCCTCGTGGTAGCCGGCCTTGACCAGCTCGCTGCGCACCAAGGTAACGTCGGCCGGCTTCTCGTAGGTCAGCTCGATGAGCGTACCGCCGGTGAAGTCCAGCCCGTAGTTCAGACCCTTATGGAACCAGCTGAACAACGCCAGAACGGTAAGGAGCACGGTGACGCCGAACGCAATGTTGCGAACGCCCATGAAGTTGATTGTACGTAACATGGCAGCCCCTTAAATCCACAACTTCTTGAAGTCACGCCCGCCAAAGATCAGGTTGACCATTGCGCGGGTCACCATGATGGCCGTGAACATCGAGGTAAAGATACCGAGGGACATGGTTACCGCAAAACCTTTGACCGGGCCGGTGCCCATGGCAAAGAGAATCCCGCCGACCAGCAATGTGGTCAGGTTGGAGTCGAGAATCGCGGTAAATGCCCGGCCGAAGCCTTCGTTGATTGCGCGCTGTACGGTCATGCCCGCAGCGATCTCTTCACGGATCCGCGAGAAGATCAGTACGTTGGCGTCCACCGCCATACCCATGGTGAGTACGATACCGGCGATGCCTGGCAGGGTCAGCGTAGCGCCCAGCAGCGACATCAAGGCCAGCAGCATCACCATGTTGCCCGCCAGGGCCACGGTGGCGATGATGCCAAAGAAGCGGTAGATGGCGATGATGAACAGCGACACAAACAGCATGCCCCACAAGGCGGCATCGACACCCTTGGTGATGTTGTCCGCACCCAGGCTCGGGCCGATGGTACGTTCTTCAGCGAAGTACATCGGCGCAGCCAGGCCGCCAGCACGCAGCAGCAAGGCCAGTTCCGAGGACTCGCCCTGGCCGTTCAGGCCAGTGATACGGAATTGAGCACCCAGCGGCGACTGGATGGTCGCCAGGCTGATGATCTTCTTCTCTTCCTTGAAGGTCTGTACCGGCACGTCTTTCTCGACGCCGTTGACCATCTGCTTGGTGTAGGTGGTCACCGGGCGTTGCTCGATGAAGATCACCGCCATGCTACGACCGACGTTGCTGCGCGTGGCGCGGCTCATCAGTTCGCCGCCATGGCCATCCAGGCGGATGTTCACTTCAGGTGTACCGTGCTCGCCGAAACCGGCCTTGGCGTCAGTTACCTGGTCACCGGTGATGATCAAGCCACGCTCGATCAACGCAGGAGGACGGTTGCCTTCACGGAACTCAAACTCTTCGGAAGTGGCGCGGGTAGCACCCGGCTCAGCCGCCAAGCGGAATTCCAGGTTGGCGGTTTTACCGAGGATACGCTTGGCTTCAGCGGTGTCCTGTACGCCCGGCAGCTCAACCACGATGCGGTTGGCGCCCTGGCGCTGCACGATCGGCTCGGCCACACCCAGCTCGTTGACGCGGTTACGGACCGTGGTCAAGTTCTGCTTGATCGAGTATTCACGGATTTCCGCGATCTTCGCCGGGCTCATCGCCAGACGCAGTACAGCCTGGCCATTGAGGTCAGCCGGGACGATATCGAAATCGTTGAAGTTCTTGCGGATCAGCGCGCGGGCCTGTTCGCGGGAAGCTTCGTCAGCGAAGCCCAGCTGGATGGCACCGTTGAGCTGCGGCAGGCTGCGATAACGCAGTTTCTCTTTACGCAGCAGGCTCTTCACGTCGCCTTCGTAGACTTTCAGGCGCGCGTCGAGGGCTTTGTCCATGTCGACTTCCAGCAGGAAGTGCACACCACCGGACAAGTCCAGACCCAGCTTCATCGGGTGCGCGCCAATGCTGCGCAGCCAGGCGGGTGTGGTCTGTGCCAGGTTGAGCGCGACCACGTAGTCGTCGCCCATGGCCTTGCGCACGACATCTTTGGCCGGCAATTGGTCTTCTTGCTTGGTCAGGCGCAACAAGCCGCCCTTCGCATCAGCTGCCAATGTTGCCGCTTTAACCTGGATACCGGCATCGGTCAGCGCTTTGCTCGCGCGTTCCAGGTCAGCCTGATTGACTTGCAGCGAAGTGCTGGCGCCCGTGATCTGGATCGCAGGGTCATCAGGATAGAGATTGGGAGCGGAATAAATAAAACCGATCGCCAGCACCGCCAGGATCAGTACGTATTTCCACAGAGGGTATTTGTTCAGCATCACGCCGCCCGCTTATAACGCGGGGCGCCTTGCGCGCCCCGTCGATTGGTAAAGGTTGTTACTTAGATCGCTTTCAGCGTGCCTTTAGGCAGCGTGGCGGCGATGGCGCCTTTCTGGAACTTCATTTCGACGGTGTCAGAGACTTCCAGCACCACGAAAGCATCGGAAACCTTGGTGATCTTGCCGGCGATGCCGCCGGTGGTTACAACTTCGTCACCTTTCTGCAGGCTGCCCAGCAGGTTTTTCTGCTCTTTGGCGCGCTTGGCCTGTGGACGCCAGATCATCAGGTAGAAGATGACCAGGAAACCGACCAGGAAAATCCACTCGAAACCACCGCCCATAGGGCCGGCAGCAGCAGGCGCAGCGGCATCAGCCATGGCGTTAGAGATAAAAAAGCTCATTTAGCACTCCAGTTGCAAATAGTGAATCTTAGGGTCGGAAAACTCAGTCCAAGGGCGGCACAGGGAGCCCGCGCTTGGCATAGAAGGCATCGACGAAGGCGGCCAATGTACCCTGTTGAATAGCCTCGCGCAAACCAGCCATCAGGACTTGGTAGTGACGCAAATTGTGGATGGTATTCAACATGCTACCCAGCATTTCCCCGCACTTGTCCAGATGGTGCAGATAAGCACGGGAGAAGTTCTGGCAGGTGTAGCAGTCACAGGTGGGATCCAGCGGCGAATCATCATGGCGATGGAACGCGTTACGGATCTTCAGCACGCCTGTATCGATGAACAGATGCCCATTGCGGGCATTACGGGTTGGCATCACGCAATCGAACATGTCCACACCGCGGCGCACACCCTCTACGAGATCTTCCGGTTTGCCAACGCCCATAAGGTAACGAGGTTTGTCAGCAGGCATCAGGCCCGGCAGGTAATCCAGCACCTTGATCATCTCGTGCTTGGGCTCGCCCACCGACAGACCGCCGATGGCCAGGCCGTCAAAACCGATTTTGTCGAGGCCCTCCAACGAGCGTTTACGCAGGCTTTCATGCATGCCGCCCTGGACGATACCGAACAGCGCCGCCGTGTTGTCGCCATGGGCATTCTTCGAACGCTGGGCCCAACGCAGGGACAACTCCATGGAAATCCGCGCGACGTCTTCGTCAGCCGGGTACGGCGTGCATTCGTCGAAAATCATCACGATGTCGGAGCCCAGGTCGCGCTGCACCTGCATCGACTCTTCCGGGCCCATGAACACCTTGGAACCGTCCACAGGCGAGGCGAAGGTCACGCCCTCCTCCTTGATCTTGCGCATGGCACCCAGGCTGAACACCTGGAAACCACCCGAGTCGGTCAGGATCGGGCCTTGCCACTTCATGAAGTCATGCAGGTCGCCATGCTTCTTGATCACTTCCGTGCCTGGGCGCAGCCACAGGTGGAAGGTGTTGCCGAGGATGATCTCGGCGCCGGTGGCGACGATGTCGCGCGGCAGCATGCCTTTGACAGTGCCGTAAGTGCCCACGGGCATGAACGCCGGGGTCTCGACGGTGCCGCGCGGGAACGTCAGGCGACCACGACGGGCTTTGCCGTCAGTGGCGAGCAATTCAAACGACATACGACTCATAGTTGTTCCTCTGGGCCGCGTGGCGCCGGATTACGGGTGATAAACATCGCATCACCGTAGCTGAAAAAACGGTACCCATTGTCGATGGCGGCTTGATAAGCGGCCATGGTCTCGGGATAACCGGCAAATGCCGACACCAGCATCAACAGCGTGGATTCCGGCAAATGGAAGTTGGTGACCAGGCAATCGACCACATGGAACGGCCGACCTGGGTAGATAAAGATATCGGTGTCGCCACTGAACGGCTTGAGCACGCCATCACGCGCCGCACTCTCCAGCGAGCGCACGCTGGTGGTACCCACGGCAATCACCCGCCCGCCGCGCGCCTTGCACGCTTCAACCGCATCCACGACGTCCTGACTGACTTCCAGCCACTCGCTGTGCATATGGTGGTCTTCGATGTTATCCACACGCACCGGCTGAAACGTGCCGGCCCCCACGTGCAGGGTCACATAGGCGGTCTCGACGCCCTTGGCCGCAATCGCATCCAGCAGCGGCTGGTCGAAATGCAGCCCGGCAGTCGGTGCGGCGACGGCACCCAGACGCTGGGAGTACACCGTCTGATAGCGCTCGCGGTCCGAGTCTTCGTCGGGGCGGTCTATATAAGGAGGCAACGGCATATGGCCGACGCGCTCCAGCAACGGCAACACCTCTTCGGCGAACTTGAGCTCGAACAGCGCATCATGCCGCGCCACCATCTCGGCTTCGCCACCGCCATCGATCAAGATCGAAGAGCCCGGTTTCGGCGACTTGCTGGAGCGCACATGGGCCAGCACACGATGGCTGTCCAGCACCCGCTCCACCAGAATTTCCAGCTTGCCGCCAGAAGCTTTCTGGCCAAACAGCCGCGCCGGAATCACCCGGGTATTGTTGAACACCATCAAGTCGCCTGGGCGCAAATGCTCAAGCAAATCAGTGAATTGACGGTGTGCGAGGGCACCGCTTACCCCGTCCAGGGTCAGCAGTCGACTGGCGCGACGCTCGGCCAAAGGGTGGCGAGCGATCAGCGAATCAGGGAGCTCAAAAGTAAAGTCAGCAACGCGCATGATGGGGTTCGTCTAGCAGGGCCGGGAAGTCTAGCGGAAATAGTCAAAATTGACCATGAAACGTGATTGACCAACGGTAATCTCATCTCTATACTTCGCCGCCATTGAGCCCTGATGGCGGAATTGGTAGACGCGGCGGATTCAAAATCCGTTTTCGAAAGGAGTGGGAGTTCGAGTCTCCCTCGGGGCACCATCTTAAAAAAAGACCTTGAAATTCAAGGTCTTTTTTTTCGCCTGTAGAAAAGTGGCACCAGCGGATTCATCCCCCACCGCCCACTTCCAACCTGAAACACAGTCCAAATGTGGGAGCTGGCTTGCCTGCGATTGCGCCAGCCCCAACACCGTCAAACCACCTGCCTATACCTCAACCGAATCCCCCTCCTCCGCCACCCCATTCGGCAACATCCCATTCGCCAAATCATCCACCACCGCCTTCGCCATCTCCCCCAAATAATGTGCCGCCCATGCATAGCGATCTGCACCTTTGTCCATGGCTGCATCCAATGCCAGCATTTTTGAACAATGGAGAAGCTCGGAGGCATGCTCAAGGGCATCGCGAATGGGTACGCCGGAATTGACGCGGAATAGGTGGTGGAGGCTGGGCTGTTTGCCGCAGCTGGAGAAGGTGATGACGCCGAGGGTTTTGTTGAGAGGTGGGTTGATCATTGGGCACCTCCCAAGTGGGCGGAGGTGTGGGTTGTGGGATTACGAGGGTACGACCTATCAGAAACGTTCATTGCTCAAGCTCCTAATGTAGAGAGCTACCACGTTCGTTTCTCATGCGAATGGGTGGCAGCTATGCGCGGGCTGAGAAACCGGGACAATAGGAACCCGGCAGACCCGAAGGTCTCCCACGCATAGCCACCATGACACAGACATGCGGGCACAAAAAAGCGCCAACAGTCTAATGGATGGTGGCGCCTATGCGCCTATTGTTTCTCGGATTCTCAAGTCCGGTCGCTGGGTTGGAAGCGACGGAGGAAAAGTAGCTCAGGAGCGGCTGGAGATGAAAGTTAGTATCTGTGGCGAGAGATTTCCGGTGGCCAGCCTGGAGGGCTGCGGGCATTAGGAAGAGGAAAGTAGTGCACTGACCCGATTACGCGATTGACCTCTACGTACCACTGCTCGTACCGTTCGGACCGATGACCATCAATGAAGATACGGTCGCTGCGAAGGCAGGTGTGTTTTCCATTGAGCAACTGATCACCGCTTGATTGCCCGCGTCGTGACTACCAGTCGTGACGCTCCCCCCTAAACCAGAGCATCACCCGCGGAACACCAAACGTGTTCCGCATTACTGGTGTTCCGGTTTATCGCATTTGGTGTTCCACCTCTGAAGCCTTTATTTACTTGGCGGCTAGCGTTTCTGGAACACGTGGAATACCGCGTTTTCGCTACCTTTGGATTTAGCGTTCCCCTAGCCCCTTTTCACGGCGTGAACCGTCAGCGCGAACGGACGCGACGGATCGCTCCAGATCCGCCGATCTGATGTGTCCGACTCCTCCCAGGCGAAGGAGTCGTACGGTCAGATTTTACCGGTCCTCCCTAAGGGGGGGCCCCTACACGGGTTATCAGACTCGCAGCTTTCCTCTAGCTGAGACTTCCGTAGAGATGTCCGTCTTTATAAAGGAGTTACTGCCACGCTGGCATGAGGTGTACCAAATCACTCAAAACGCTGCTCGCGTGTTAAATCTTGACTAGCCTCTTTTTCTCGCTGAGCCTTAATGAACTTCCCAGCAAGAATATTTTTCTCTTCCACTACAACACGCACTTCTACCATTGAAAAATCTAAAAGCGCTGAAAAAGCTTTCGCCCTCAACTCTAAAATATCAGCCAATGAATTCGTCCATGAGCCAGGGTAAATCTTTTCAAAGAACACTTCTATAATGTCGGCTTTATTAGCAGCTACCGCCAATACCGCTAGTGCATGCTCGCTAATCAAAAAACCTTTTGGAGGATCAATATTCTGGAGACTATCAGCAACCGGCAAATACACAGTTAACGCAGAAACGACAAACTGAAATTTTTGTTCATCCCTCTCACACCAACTAATTAGCCGATGGACAGGCACAGAGTTTAACGGAGAAGCCTCTCCAGAAACCCTATCTTTAAAAAACACATGAACCGCTTGTTCGACAGGCCTATCTTTTCGAAAAATTCTATCCAGCAACAATTCTGGAAAATTTCTAACAACAGTTTTGATCACATTTAAAATTTCAAAATTATATAAACGATACGACATCAACCCCTCGTATAGCACATCTATGATCTCGACAATTTTAGTAGTTATCACAGAGTCTGAAAGACAAACAGCTAACACTAAATCGATGCTATGACTGGGGAGGCCTTTAATTTCATTTCTATGCATCGTCAAAAGAACATGGAGTGAGTTAGTCCCTATAGATACCAACTCATCCGACGGAGAATAGCTATTACCCTTCTCAGCAAAAAACCTCATACCTAAGATATCCAGCGAAGTCAGAACTCCGCAATCCAACCTATTAATGGATGTTAATATGCAACATAAATCAGAGTCGGAAATATTGCTGTGAGCTTGGCCATGTCCAAGCTGTCGAAAGCGCCACGCATCTACCTCTTTACTGTCAGCTAATAAAATAAGCTTCTGGATGCCCCAATCATCTATAGGGCTGGCGCACAGCAAAAATATGAAATAAGGAGAAAGCTCAGGTGCCTCAAGTACGCATTGCAGAATGAAGCGAGCACATTCAATATCTGCGGAGTACACCTCATTAATAAAGCCTGCGAATAATCCTGGCTCTATAGTTTCCTGCTTTTGGTCTCTCATCAATTGCAGAAGATACTCAAACATTTCATACGGGTCACTACTCCCTCGCGCAAGCCCTTTACCAAACAACCGAAGTGAATCGATTTGTTTACTCCACAACTTATTTCCGATTGATTCGAGTAGCCTGTAGTCCGACGCAGCGCGGACACCTAATAAAATAACCCTCTCATGAATCGCATCCACTTGCGCGGTATAATTATCTGAAAAACTTTCCGACTGATCCCAAGTATTGGTTAGTGCATAAGCCTCAATCTCAGCATTAACTCCCATAGGAGCCGTCAATTTTTCCAGCGCTTCCAAGCGAAGTAAAAGCTTACCGCCAAAACTTTTACCACGAAATTTAATGGTCCGCTGTATGGATCTCCAAATTTCAGTCCAATTCCCTTCAGCGCCATACTTTTTAATCACTTCCTCCAATTCTTCAATGCATCCCGCGAAGGCCCACAACCCCATAAAATGCCTTGCAATTAGAGTTTTCGCGAGTGACTGTGCTTTTTTATCTGTAGATTCCAAACAAGGGTGAAGTTGCTTGATAAACCCTCTATACCAAGCCTGGACTTCACTCTGATTTGCTGGGACCCAACCATAAGTTCTAGTCCTCGCACCAAAATTAAAACTAGCTGAAGATGACCAATTAGAAACTTGAAAAGCAGAGTCAAATAAATTTTCCGCAATTTCCTGATGACGACCATTACTCGAAACTATTAGCTGCCCAGCAACTTTCTGCCGTAGCGAAGGCGGCGCATTAGTTCCTGACAAATAAAGAGAAAACAACTGATCAAGCCTACCAACAATACTATTGTTATTCTCATCAACCTTCTCAGACTCAGCAAACTTCAATATAACCTGCACAGCTCTATCAAACAGACTTTCATCATAAGCAATTTTACATAACAAATTGACAAAGCGACTGAAAAACTTATTTTCCCTAGATGCAAACCCCTTCTCATTCGACGCCAAATCAATTGCATTGAGAACCACAACAGGAAATACCGGAGCTATATATTCCAAAGTCTTCAACTGTTCGTCGTTACAAGTTGCTATATCCTGCAAAGGCCCTCCAGGCCTAACCCAAGAACTCGCCAAATCATAAGCAAGGTCAATATCGTGCAAATAACCAATTCTGTGCGCACATGACACTAATAGCCGTGAATTCTCAGGCTTAAACAGCTCAGAATTTATCTCATCTACTGAAATATCCTCCAAAGCTCGCTTTGCCAACCGATTGGCAAGAGCATGTGGAAGCACGGCACGCCAATCTCCGCGTTTTTGTGACAGTTGTCGCCTCAACAACTCTGCGTGAGATTTATATAGTTCGCGTCGCCTCGTTCCACCAATTAAAGCCAAAACCTCCAGTTCGTTATTCAATAACGCCGAGTCCACATTGAATGAATATACAAGCGATAAAATCGCAGCATGCTCCATTAAATTTTCACTGCTTTCCTTTCGCTGGGTAAACAAACGATAAAACAGTTCCTCATCAGTAAAATTTGAAAGTGTTTCACCTGCCTTTACCCGGTCAGCCAAGGCTAATGCAATACGGGCGTTACCTCCGGCAAACTCTGATACCTTATCGGCATTAGGCGGCCCCAGATTTGGAAATCGTTTCTGCACTAACTTTGAAACGTTTCCCTCACTAGATGGCTCAATATGGAACACCATAGTTTCTTCTGGGTGGTCATCAGAAATATCATACTCAATAGTTAATAAACTTAGTTTTACATCACCTTTAAAAATCAGCTTCTGCAACCTTCGATGAACATCAGGAGGACAATTATCTAGCACAACATAGGCGCAAAAATTATTAGCAATCAGATAGGAAACCAACTCTGAGGCAGAAGGAGAGATCTCATCACCCAAATCTGCATAGATCACATCGGTCGAAGGAATCACATCTTTGCCAACATTTGACTCAAATAGTGCCTGAGCAAAACGTGTTTTCCCGACTCCCGACAGGCCAGTAATACGTACTACGCTCCCAGCGGCGCGAAGCTGCTTACGTACCAAATTTATCCCATCTAGTAATGACACAGGGTCCGCCATACCAGAACTTTTATCCAGAATGCAGGGGTGTTCATCCTGTAGGAAATCATCAGAGCCAGCAGGAGCGGACGTCCATCGGCCAAATGGAAGCCAGCCTGATAATTGTTTACCTAATTTTGATCGAACCCATAAACCAACGCCAGGATGTTGCCGTAGCCAAACGGCTAAGCGATCCCTACCGTAAAAATCGACGACTAGATTATTTTTATCCCTTAAATCAACAAGTGCTGCCTTCATGCCCGCTACACGTTCAGAAAGCATTTTATCGGTGCAGTCATCTTTCCCACTTACAATTATGTAAGCGCCATTCTTGCCTGCCAAGTTATTAATAATTTCCTTTGGCTGCCCTTTATATAGCATTTCCTTCCTACATGCAGCCTTGCCCATGCTATTTTTCTTTACTTGAAACCCTGTATTATCTCGAACCACAAAACCCGGCTTCGTGAGACTTCCTGCCCCCCTAACATACACATCCAATCCACCATCCGGAGCCTCTTGAGCGCCTCCCCAAAATACACAAGAAGGCTGTATTTCTTGTCGAGACAACTCTGCTTCACACAATCTCGCCACCAACTCTCTTAGGTCGCCGTCGGTAAGATCAGATATATCAGCCGGATCGAGTTCAAAAAACTTCATGAAAGCACTCTTTTAAAGATTATTTTCGGACCCACTGCCGATGCATCCTGCGCATGGACCAGTCTACGGCTATATTTAGCTTTTTAAGCACTCTTACATGATCAATTTATAGCTTTAATAAAAGTAGACTAATAATTGGAATCGACCATCATGATTTCATTACTTTGTTCCAATCAATATCGTATCCGGTTTCTTGAAGTTCCCGGCCCAACGCCTGCTTCCAATTACCCTCCATCGATTCATAAACCACTCCAGCGTAATCAGTCGGAATTTTCAATGTCCCTCGCTTGAGCGCGTAGACTTTCCCTCGCCCAAGTCGACCAATGAAATATCCGAGCTCTAGGATCACATTTTACCGAGCACGTGGCTCGGGTGTTCCCCCACGAACGCAGCCCTCATCATCAGGAGTGAGCAGCACCACAGCAAATCCAACATCACCGTATGCCTCTACTTTCTCGATGACGGTTCTCCCCCGGTTTGCTTGCTCATGCAAAATGACGGCTTCAAAACCAATTCTTTCGAGAAAACGAGCAACCATTTCGCGTGAACCATCATCATGGCCATGAACCACGAACACGCGCCTGAGAGCGCTTCATAAACGGCCAATGTAGAAGTAGTGCCGTCGAATTCGAGCACAACGTCTGCAAGATCCTCTCTCAACGTCCGCGGGGCTTGATTTAGGAGAGCGATAGCTGTCTTGATGTGCTTCTCGATCGGCGCAATGTAATCGGGCGAGACGTCACCCGCCCAGAACCGTGGGTAGCACGTGAACTGAGCAGCACCTTGAAAATGGTTGTAGGTGGATGTGTTTCGCCAAAACATCGTACCAAGGTGTCCTTGATGGCTATCTCTAGACCTTCAAGCTCGCGCGTATTACCGCAACGAACTGTGTTCACCTCAAATGCTTCAAGCTCAGAAATTCGATCTTGGAGTCGATCGATTTCTCGCTCAATATTTTGACGGGACGGTTGAGGCTTTACAGCAGTTGCCATCGCTGGGGGCTTAGCTCGAGCCATCGAGGACATACTCCTTTAAGTGGTGAAGGCATTATTCCATAATGGGAAATGTGCCAGTATCCATCAGGCTGTATCTCTGCATGTATCCCTGACCATAAAACCTTGCTGCAAGCTAAGGTTTATATGGTGCCCTACAGGCTCCCTCGGGCACCATCTTAAAAAAGTGGGTGGTCAGTTGACTCACTGCTCAGCGCCCATTATTAAGCTCAAACACAATCCCCTGTGGGAGCTGACCTGAACTGCGACAGCGCCAGCCCCATACCCTCAAACCACCTCCCTACACACCCGCCGCGTCCCCCTCCTCCACCACCTCATCCGGCAAATATCGAAAACGGCCACGCTCCTTTCTCATGCGAACGGACAGCAGTTCTGCGCGGGCTGAGAAACCGGGACAATACGACCCCGGCAAACCCAAAGCTCTCCCACACACAGCGACAGGCCACAGACATGCGCGCACAAAAAGCGCCAACCATCGAATACCTGTGGCGAGCAATGTCCGGTGAACCGCCCGGAGCGTTACGAGCGTTCGGAGGAAGAAAATTCTCACCTCAGCCCAACATCCACCTTCACTTATGCAAGATCGCCAGATAAATATCCTCCAACGCCATGATGCGCTGAGCGGCGTTGAGCTTGATGGCTTCCTTGGGCATGCCGAACACCACGCAACTGGCTTCGTCCTGGGCGACTGTCGCGGCCCCGGCCTCAAGCATTTCTTTGAGCCCGCGTGCGCCATCGTCGCCCATGCCCGTCATGATGATGCCGGTGGCATTCCTGCCGGCGAACCGGGCCACCGAGCGAAATAGCACATCCACGGAAGGCCGGTGCCGGTTGACCAGCGGTCCATCGATAACCTGAGCGTGATAATAGGCGCCGCTGCGGGTGACCATCAGGTGCTTGCCGCCCGGTGCGATCAGGGCCAGGCCGGGCAGGATACGGTCGTTATTGCGTGCTTCGCGCACCTCGATCGCGCAGACGCTGTTGAGGCGCTCGGCGAACGAAGCGGTGAACTTCTCGGGCATGTGCTGCACGATAACCATACCTGGACACACGCGCGGCAGTGCCGTCAGCACGGCTTCCAGCGCTTGGGTGCCGCCGGTGGAGGTGCCGATGGCGACGATACGCTCGGTGGTCTGGGCCATGGCATGGCCATTGCCGGCAGGCAGGATCGCATCGGCACTGAGCTTGCTGGCCGGGGTCAATGGCGGGCTGACGCTGCGCTTTCCCAGGTTCTTGACGTTGGAGTTCGCTGCGGCCCGGATCGCTGCCACCAACTCGGCCGCCGACTCAATCAGGAAACTCTTTAAACCGGTTGAGGGCTTGGTGATGATTTCCACTGCGCCCGCCGACAGCGCCTGCAGGGAGGTTTCGGCGCCTTTCTGGGTCAGCGAGGAACAGATCACCACCGGCGTCGGCCGCTCGCTCATGATTTTCTTGAGAAACGTGATGCCGTCCATGCGCGGCATTTCGACGTCCAGCACGATCACATCCGGCCATTCTCGAGCGAGTTTGTCCATGGCGAAAATTGGGTCGGACGCGGCACCCATGACGTGGATATCCGGCGTATCGCTGAGAATCGCCAGCAGTACCTGGCGCACCACGGCCGAATCATCGACCACCAGCACACTGATTTTTTTGGTAGGCATCTTCTTGAAGTAATCCCATTGGTTGGTGCCGAACCCAGACGTTGCCGTTCCACAGGTCGAACATGATCGTGCGGTAACCGGTACTGCCCATGTCCTGGGCTGTCAGGTGCAGGTGATAGCGCTCGGCCAGGGCCAGCGCTGCGCGAATATTCAGGCTGGCCACGTCCTGCGTCGGCAGGCGGCGGTGCAGATCAGGAAACATCTCGCCGCCGCCGAACAACTTGACCTGGTAATCCCGTGCATGCGTGCCATTGACTTGCGCGTGGCGCAGCAGCAGTTCCAGGGCTTCGTCGGCATACCTGCCATCCAGGGGTTGATGCTTGCGCAGGCGCCCCGGCAGCATGAAGTGACACATGCCGCCGATCAGCCGTTGCGGATGCCAAAAGGTGATCGCCACGCAGGAGCCGAGCAAGGTACGCAGGCGCGTCGGCCGCGTCGCAAAGCTGACTTGGCCAGGCGCCAATATCACTTCGGTCGTACCCACAGGCTTTTTCATGGCTTGCGGTAAATCGACGGTGCCACCAGCTTCAAGGTGTCATTGACACCGTGGAGGCTTTCCGAGTGGCTGATGATCAAGTAACCACCGGGTTTGAGCAGCGGCAACAGACGCGCGACCACCTGGCTCTTGGTCTGCTGATCGAAATAAATCATCACGTTGCGCAGGAAGATCACCTCAAATTCCCCCAGAACCGGCAGCGCTTCGTTAAGGTTGACCTGGACAAAATTGACGCGGCTGCGCAAGGCCTTGTCGATCAGGACGGTGCCCTCCTGGCGACCAACGCCCTTGAGGCAATACTTGACCAGCAGCGGCTGGGGCAATGTCTCGATGCGTTCCATTGAGTAATGCCCTGTGCGCGCCTTGGCCAGCACTTGGGAGCTGATGTCCGAGCCGATCACTTCCCAGGGCGTGGTGCCGAGGCTTTCGGCCAGGGTCATCGCCAGGCTGTAGGGTTCTTCACCCGTGGAACTGGCCGCACTCCACACGCGAAACATCCGGCCCGGCGCGGCCTGGGGCAGCACGTGCTGACGCAGGAAGTCGAAGTGCTTGGGCTCGCGAAAAAAATAGGTTTCGTTGGTGGTCAGCAAATCCAGCGCAACCTGCAGTTCGCCCTTGCGCTGGTCATTCATGATCAGCTTGAAATACTCACCATAGCTCTGCAGCTCATAGTGCTTGAGGCGTTTGAACAGGCGACCGGCCACCAAGGCTTTCTTGGCCGGCGACAGGTTGATGCCGGCCGCGCGGTACAGCCAGGCCTGGAACTGACCGAATTCACGATCGTCGATGGAGACGGTGTCTGACATGATCGAGCCTCAACGCGGGTCGAGGTCAGGGGCTGGCGCCTGGCCGGCCTCGGCCAGGCTGGACATCTCGTCGATGGACAGCACCTTGTCCACTTCCAGCACGATCACGAATTTACCGTCGACCTTGGCCATGCCACTGATGAAATCGGCGCGAATTCGCGCACCGAAGCTGGGGGGCGGTTCGATCTGCGTGGCCGGAATCTCTTGCACGGCAGACACCGTATCGACCAGCAGCCCGATGTCCTGTGGCTGACCGTCCTCGGTACTCGCCTCGATGATGATCACGCAGGAGCGCCGGGTGATAGCTGAGTTGGCCCGACCAAAGCGTGCCGACAAGTCCACCACCGGCACCACCGCGCCGCGCAGGTTGATCACCCCGCGCACAAAAGACGGCATCATCGGCACCACGGTCAGGCTGCCGTATTCGATAATTTCCTTGATCCCCAGGATGCCGATGGCGAACATTTCGCCGCCCAGCATGAAGGTCAGGTACTGCGCATCCTCATCGACCGCCACCGCGGTCTGCCGAGTCGTCATTACTGCACCCATGTCACTACTCTCCCTTGTAGGCGCGCATCGATCGTGCGATCAGAAGCGGGTGAAGTCCGATTCGTCCGGGGCACTGGCCATGGTGTAGGCGAACGCCTTGCGCGGCGCCGTTGGTTTAGGGCGTGGCGGCTGACGGTTGGGCGTGCTGCCAGGGCTGTCCGCGCCGGCGCTTTGACCCGCGACCTTGGACGCGGAATCCAGCACGAAGAAACTCATGGCCTGTTGCAGTTGCTCGGCCTGGCTGCTCATTTCTTCGGCCGTGGCCGCCAGTTCCTCGCTGCTCGAGGCGTTTTGCTGGGTCACTTGGTTGAGCTGGGTCATCGCCGTGTTGATCTGCGCGACACCGGCGGCCTGTTCTTCGGATGCAGCGCTGATTTCCTGCACAAGGTCGGACGTCTTGTTGATGGAAGGCACCATTTCGTCGAGCAACTTGCCGGCTTTCTCGGCCATTTCCACGCTGCTGGAGGACAGTTCGCCGATTTCCTGGGCGGCTACCTGACTGCGTTCGGCCAGCTTGCGCACTTCGGCGGCCACCACGGCGAAACCCTTGCCGTGCTCGCCGGCCCGAGCGGCCTCGATGGCGGCATTGAGCGCGAGCAGATTGGTCTGGTAGGCGATGTCATCGATGATGCTGATGCGCTGGGCGATTTTCTTCATCGCCACCACCGTCTGCTGTACCGATTCGCCGCCCTCGGTGGCTTCCTTGGCCGCTTTGCTGGCCATGCCATCAGTGACCTTGGCGTTTTCGGTGTTTTGGTTGATGCTGGCGCTCATCTGCTCGACCGACGCACTGGTTTCCTCGACACTGGCGGCCTGCTCACTGGTGGCCTGGCTCATCGATTGCGCGGTGGCGCTGACCTGTTCGGAGGCGCTGGCGAGGTTATCGGCGGCGTTACGCACTTCGCCGATGATATGTGCGAGCTTGCCGACCATGTTACGCATGGCGTTGAGCACCAGGCCGGTTTCATCTTTGCCACCTGGCTCGATGTGCGCGTTAAGGTTGCCTTCGGCCAATTGCTCGGCGGCGCTGGCAGCTTGGCGCAACGGGCGGGAAATGATCCGCGCGATGAATATCGCCAGGCCCAGACCGATCAATAGGGACGCGACCAGTACCGCGATGATCGACATGCGTGAGCTTTCATACAGCACCGAGCCCTTGTCACCCGCGGCAGTCGCACCGGCGTCATTGAGCTCGACCATTTTCTGCAGGCGGCTGGTCACCTCATCGAAATGCCCTTTGGATTCTCCCCTGAGCAAACTGCGCGCCTGGGCTTCCTCGTTCTGACGGGAAAACTCCAGTACCTGCTTGCTGCTCGCAATGTAGGCGTCCCATGCGCTTTTCACGCTGAGCATGAGTTGACGATCTTCATCGTTCGACAACAATTGCTCGTAGGTCTGCATGCGGGTTTCGAACTGCTGGCGCGCCTCGATGGCTTCGCGTTCGGCCTGGACCTTTTCTTCGGCAATCTCGGTACTGATGTGGCGGTTTTCTTTCAAGCGATAGTTGGCGGCAAAAAAACGCATGCCTGCCGCTGCGCGCATGGAGGGCATCCAGTTGCCCTTGATGTCCTGGGCGGCCTGGTTGACGGCACCCAGCTGAAGGATCGCGAAGGCGCCCATGGCCCCGGTCAGCGCCAGGACCACCAGGAACGAGCTGATCAGCTTGGTGGAAATTTTAAGATCGTAGAACCATTTCATCGGGGAACCTCCATGGAATTGCAAAGACGTCAGCGGGCGACGAACGTTGGCGATTGAGGCGCCTGAGCCGTGCGGGCTTCCAGTTGTACGATTTGATTGAGCAGTGCAGGTACATCCAGGATCAGGGCCACCGCGCCGCTGCCCAGGATGGTCGAGCCACTGATACCACGCAGTGCGCCGAACAGCTTGCCCAGGGGTTTGATCACGGTCTGGAACTCGCCGTGCAGGTCATCGACCACCAGCCCGGCCTTGTGCTCGGCATAGCGCACCACCACCACGTTCTGACGGCGCGCGGCCGGGCCTTCGTGGCTGAAGTGGTCGCGCAGGTCCACCAGTGGCAGCACCTCGCCACGCAGGTCCAGATAGCCCTGGTCGCGGCTGGACTGGCGCTGGCGTTCATCCAGTTCGATGCATTCCTGGACCATGTCCAGCGGAATCACGTAGGTGGATTGGTCGATGCCGACCAAGAAGCCATTGATGATCGCCAGGGTCAGCGGCAAACGAATGCGTACCATCGTGCCCTGGCCGGGGCGGCTGTCGAGGTCCACGGTGCCGCGCAACAGTGTGATATTGCGCTTGACCACGTCCATGCCGACGCCACGCCCGGACAGGTTGGTGACGGCCTCGGCGGTCGAGAAACCCGCTTCGAAGATCAGGTTGTAGACCTCCTGATCGGTGAGCACCGCGCCGCTGGCCACCAGCCCGCGCTCCTCGGCTTTTTCCAGAATGCGGTCGCGGTTGAGACCGGCGCCGTCATCGGCGATTTCGATGACGATGCTCCCGGAGTCGTGATAAGCATTGAGGCTCAGATGCCCCTTGCTCGACTTGCCCGCCGAACGTCGCGCATCGGCGCTTTCGATACCGTGGTCCATGGCGTTGCGCAGCAGGTGCATCAGCGGGTCGCCGATCTTCTCAACCACGGTCTTGTCCAGCTCGGTTTCCGCGCCGCTGATGATCAGCTCAATGTCCTTGCCCAGTTCCTGACTGACATCGCGCACCACGCGGCGGAAGCGGTTGAACGTGTCGCCAATAGGGATCATGCGCAGGTGCAGGGCGCCATCGAGGATCTCTTCCACCAGCCCCGACACCGTCGAGGTGGCCTCCTGCAGCGGGTCGTTGTTACAGGAGCGCGCCAACAGGCTTGCGCCGGCGCTGGCGATCACCAATTCGCCGACCAGGTTGATCAACTCGTCGAGCTTGTCGGCGTTGACCCGCACATAACTGCCGTCGCGGGTTTTGGCCTCGCTGTTCGCCGGCAGGCGCTGGAGCGAGGCGGGGGCCGGACCTGGCTCGGCTTGCGCGATCAGGTCACTGCCGAGGGCGACGCTGCTTTCGGGCGTTTCGTCGACCGCGCTGATGTGCACCTCACAGTCGTCGCGCACGAAGTCGAACACTTCGTTGAGCGTGGCATGGCTGGCCGTCGAACGCAGGTCGATCTCGAAGCCCAGGTAGCAGCTTTCCGGGTCCCAGTTCTCCAGGGCGGGGATGCTGTCGGTCAGCGTGGTGACCTGCACCATTTGCCCCAGCGTATCGAGGTAGCGCAGGAACGACAGCGGGTCCATGCCATTACGGAACACGTCCACGCCGAAACGCAGAGAAATATGCCAAAGCACTTCGGCCCCCGTGTCGTCGTCCACCGCAGCGGGTACGACGTCGGCAGTGGCGCTGTGCAGCGGCTGATAGGCGCTCAGCGCCTCGCGCAAGGTCTCACCGCGCTCCAGCGCGGCCGGGGTCGGCACCTCACCGCGGCTGGCGACCACGTCGATCAGTTCAAGCATGTGGTCGCCGCACTTGAGCAGCAGCGCGATCAAGGCGGCGTCCACCGCCACACTGCCATCGCGCAGGCGGTCGAGAACGTCTTCGACGATATGCGTGAACCCCACGATCGACGCGAGGCCGAACAGTCCGGCGGATCCCTTGATGGTGTGCGCGGCGCGGAAAATCGCGCCGATTGCATCCTGGTCGCCGGGCTCGCTTTCCAGCTGCAGCAGGGATTGCTCCATGGCATGCAGCAGCTCGCGCGCCTCGACGATGAAGGTCTGCAGTGCCTGATCGAGATTGATGCTCACCTGGACTTTCCTTGTCGATCAATGGACGGGACAGTGCCGATTAAAGCGCGGCGCTGCGACACAGTTGAAGCGCCTGCATGACCGCATGGCTATGGCCGGTCACACTCAAGGCGGTGCCGGCAATGCCGGCTTCACGCTGGATGACTGCCAGCAACTGCAGGCCGGCGCCATCCATTTCCGTCACCTGGGACAGGTCCAGTTCCAGGCGCGGCGCCGCGCCCATCTGCGACAACAACGCGCCTGCCATTTCAGCGACGGTGTAGATCGTGAGTTCGCCGTCGATGCCCACATGGGCGGTGTCGTCGATGGTTTCGTGAGTGATCGGCATGTTGGCCTCCCTGGCGCCGGGTGTCAGGGCAGGATCAATTTGGAGACCGCCGCCAGCATCTGCGCCGGCTGGAACGGCTTGACCACCCACGCCTTGGCGCCCGCGGCCTGGCCTTCGGCCTTCTTCGATTCCTGAGACTCGGTGGTCAGCATGATGATCGGTGTGAACTTGTAGTTGGCCAGCTTCTTGACCTCCTTGACGAAGGTGATGCCATCCATGTTGGGCATGTTCACGTCGCTGATGATCAGGTGCACTTTTTGCCCGGTCAGCTTGTTCAGGGCGTCCTTGCCGTCACTGGCCTCGATCACGTCGTAACCGGCGCTTTTCAAGGCTATGCCGACGACTTGCCGCACACTGATGGAGTCGTCAACCACTAATACACTCTTCGCCATGATGTACTCCTAAAAGAAAGTGATGTCTTGAGCGTTCTGCTGCACCGCCGCCTCTCCATGATGGAGGCGCCGTTGCTCGTCGGTGGCATAGGTGGTTTCCATGCGCGCCAGCCATTGGCGGGCGTCGATGGCCATCGGTTGGTCCGGGGTCTGGTTGGCCTGCAGGAGATGGTCATGCAGGGCGTGCATGTTGTCGCGCACGTGACTGAGGATCTGGCTGACCCGGTCCTGGAATTGCAGGTTGACCAACACTTCGGTCATCTCATCCCGGATGCCATAGCTTTCCTGCTTGAGCAGGTCGGCGGATTCGGCCAGACGCCCAGTGATGTTCTGGAAGCGTGTGAGCACCATCTGAATACTGTTTTCGGACTCGGCCACCGAATGGCTGTCCTGGTCGGCACTGCTGGACGCGGCCTGCACCAATTGAGTAATGGCGTTATTGATGATGTCGACCTTGGCCGACATCTGCTGGCCCGTTTCACTGGATTTACTCGACAGGCTGCGCACCGCATCGGCTACCACCGCGAAGCCGCGACCGGCCTCACCGGCACGCGCCGCTTCGATGGCCGCGTTGAGGGCCAGCAGGTTGGTTTGTGCGGCAATCGCCGCCACATCAGCGGCCATGGTGCGCAGTTCGCCCGTGTAGGCGGTCAGGCTGCGCACTTGGGCCAGGGTCTGGTCACGGCTGATTTGAGTGGCCTTGAGCGAATTGATCACCTGGCTCAACTCGCTGTCACTGCGCGCCAGCACCTCAAGCGCACCGTCGGCGGCCTGTCCGTCCAGTTCGCCGGCCGCGTGCTGCGACGCTTGTACCGTTTCCTGCAAGCGTGTGGCGATCCCGGTGAAACGGTTCGCCAGGCTCACAATCGCTTCTTCGGTCTGATGGCGAGAGCTTTCCACCTGCTTGGCCCAGATGGGCATGGCGCCCAGCAATACCTCATCAAGCTGTGCCCGAGAGGCCGTGCCGTTATGCACATCCGCACTTGACTGGTCCGCCTGCGCCTGCGCAATCGCTCGCTGCAGTGCGTTGCGCTGTGAAACCGCGCTCCAGGCACAGGCACCGAGGCCGATCATCACCAGTGCCGTGCAAGCCACCAGATTGGCTGGCGAGGTTGATTGCACGAGTATCCACAAAACGGCCGGCACGACCGGGACCAAGGCGAACCAACGGAAACGAGGATAAACGGAAGGGGGCAGGCGGCTGGATGAGCGTTGGGGCATGGGTTCGGTCCTTGAACAGTGCTGCGGATGTAATCAACATAGAGTTTATCCGCCCCTAGCGCCTCAACTTTAGGACTGGTGAGTGCCTTCCGTCTGGTTTATGACCGGTGTGTGACTGAGCAGGGCGTTAAGTGTAGGTGACGCCAGCCGACACGCTCAGGCTGCTTGCAGGATCGTACAAGCGCCCTTGATACCTCGTTCGCTAACCTGACGACTCTTAACCAGCAGAGTCTCCGACATGTCTCAGTCACAGCCCCCGACAAAACCCATAAATCTCATCCAAAAAGCCGACCTGATCGACCAACCCTGGAGCCCACGCGTCGTCGCGCAGATGAACGACTACCAATTCAAAGTCGTCCGCATCGAAGGCGAGTTCATCTGGCACTCCCACCCCGAAACCGATGAGGCCTTCCTGGTACTCGACGGCACCTTGCGTATCGACCTTCCAGACGGCCCGGTCTATGTCGCACCGGGTGAGCTGTACGTGGTTCCTCGCGGCGTAGCGCACCGCACAGCCGCAGAAGGCGAGGCCAAGCTGATGATGATCGAGCCACGGGGCATTTTGAATACCGGGCATGAAGGTGGGGAGCGTACGGCTGTGAATGACCAGTGGATCTGAGGCTGGCGTCGCCTGCTCGCTCATACTGTTACGAGACACTCACGCGTCTTCCCATGTCAGCCTTGAACGGGTCGAGACGCGGCCGCCCTGGGCGAGCGGCCGGCAGGGTTATTTCAGCAAGGCAATCAGCAGGCAGGCCACCGTGATCACCAGTGCCGGCCACTGCATCGGCATGAAAAAGAAGTGGTGGCGGACGCCATCGGCGTGCGGTTGTCGGTTCAGTACAAAGCCCAGCACGGTGTTGATCGCTGATCCCGCCCCGAAGCCGAGCAACACCTGCATCAGCGATGTGTTGCCGGGTTTGACGCTGGGGTCGGGCCACAGCCACATCAATAGCAGCACCATCGCCACCGGTGTAAACAACGTCAGCCAGCCTGCGCCGCGATAGATCATCGTTTAATCCTCAGTTGTGACGCAGCAGGCTCAAGCCAGCTCGCGTGCTTGTTGTTGCGCCGCAAACACGGCATCGAGGGTATTGAGGAACAGGTCGTGGCTCAGAATGCCGGTGGCGATGGTCGACAACACGGGTTTGCCGCTTTCATCCTTGATCACCACTTTTTCCGTCCAGGCGTTGAGGTCGACGGTGCGCAGCGACGACATTGGCACTTTGCGGCCCTGGTACTCCAGGCATGTGCGGCTGACGACGATTGGCGAGGTGGTGATTTTCAGGAAGTTGCCACTCATGCGCTTGCCCCAGACCTGCCCCGAGCTGATGCAGTTGAACGTCACCGCCCCGCCCATCTCCAGCGTCGCGATCACTGCCGGCATGCGTGCGCGAACGTGCAGCTCACGCGCAAGTTGCTGGAATTCGTAAAAGCCCTTGAGGCTCTCAATCACACGATGAAACGGCTCTGACGCGTTACGGCGATAGGCCAGGTTGGTGATCATGCCGGTCATCACGGTTTGCCCGGAGCCGAACAAGTACAAGTCTTCGATATCGGCAAACGCCGTGTACTCGCGTTGCTCGTTGATGATGCGTTCGATACCGAACTCAAACACGTTGTAACGTGGGGCGCGCAGTTTTTTGTGCCAGACGTAGGCTGCAAACACGCCCACGGCGAGTACGGCCAGCAAGGCGCTGGTGGCGTAGATCAGGGTATGCGGGTTGGCAAAGTTCAAGGCCATGCCACGGGATGTCTGGAGGTTGACCGGGCCATCGTTGCCCGGTGGCAGGATCGTGCCCAGGTACAGCACAAAACCGGCGAGGGCTAGCAACACAACCCCGAATATCAAACTGAACATCAGGAAGCCCTTGCCGTGGCGGAAACTCGCGATCAGCTCGCCAGTGGCCGAAGGTGCTTGGGTGGGGGATGACTGCATGAGAGCTTGCGTCCTTGTAATGGGTTAAGCCTTGCACCCTGTCCGTCTGGTGGCCGGGTGCACTTGGCACGGCGAGTTGGAACATGGCTAATTAATATCGTTCCTTGGGCAAATGACTTCACAGGGGCGTGAGCCTGGCCGTTCGCGGTATTGGGGTCTTTTTTTTCCTGCGTAGAACAGTGATCATCGCCCTCCCCCAAGCCCTAGGAACCAAGACCATGGAGTTGACGCTGGAAGCGGTTGCGCTTTTTGCACTGAAGCTGGTGCACGAGACGGACGGCGGCAGCCCGGTTTTGCGGGACGATCCGGTGATGGATGGGTATGAGCGAGAGGTATTCGGGCTGCTGGTGCGGCAGAGGGATTTGGCGGTGATTCAATCCAAAGTCGCGGAATGTGTTGATCAAGCGCTTGAAGCACTGGGCGGGGCCGATACCGTGATGGGTCGCGAGTTGCAGCGCTTGGCGCTGGGCGTGCGCCAAGCGTCGACATTGGATGAACTCAATGCCCCGCTCAACGCACTCAAGGATTACCTGAAAGCCATTCTGTAACGCGCGGTTCAGCGCCGCCCTTCCACCGCCATCCGCACCGCCAGCCCCATCAACACCGAGCCCATCAACCAGCGCTGCACCACCTGCCAACCCGGCCGGGTGACGAAAAACACCGCGATCGACCCCGCCATGGTGGCAATGACCGCGTTGACGCTCACGCTGATAAAAATCTGCGTGAAGCCCAGCACCAGGGATTGCATCAGCACACTGCCATGGCCGTTCGGGTCGATGAACTGCGGCAGCAACGACAAATACATCACCGCCACCTTGGGGTTCAGCAGGTTGGTCACCAGGCCCATGGTGAACAGCTTGCGCGGGCTGTCCTTGGGCAAGTCCCGCACCTGGAACGGCGAGCGCCCGCCTGGCCGTATGGCCTGCCAAGCCATGTAGGCCAGGTACAACGCGCCGCCGAAACGCAGCGCGTCATAGGCAAACGGCACCGCCATGACCAAGGCCGTGATCCCCAAGGCCGCGCACAGCATGTAAACCAAAAAACCCAACGCCACGCCGCCCAGGGAAATCAGCCCGGCCGTACGGCCCTGGCAGATCGAACGGGAGATGAGGTAAATCATGTTCGGCCCGGGCGTGAGCACCATGCCGAGCGAGATCAGCGCATAGGCAAGCCAGCTGGACACTTCAGGCATTGTTTGGCTCCTTGATCGTTATTCTGTCGACGTGAAACATTTGGCCAATGTTGTAGGCTTGGACGCCATGGTAGGGCGTTCAAAATGCGCGCGTTAGATACAGATCCGCGAGCAAAACGTCATACACCCACCGCACCACTCACCCAAAGGCAGGCCCATGATCGACTTCAACAACAAAGGCTTCTTCAAGCTCAAACAAAACAACGAATACGCCGAGCGCGTATCGGCCCTGCTGCTCGACGGCGAGGAAGTGGTCGACGCCTACAAGGCCATGCGCGACGGCGTGGTGTTTACCACCAAGCGGATTATTGCGGTGAACGTGCAGGGGATTACCGGCAGCAAAAAGGACTTTACGTCGCTGCCGTATAAAAACATCGTCGCGTATTCGGTGGAGACGTCCGGGACGTTTGATCTGGATTCGGAGTTGGAAATTTACTTTTCGTCGTTGGGCAAAGTGAAATTCGAATTCACCGGCAAGACTTCCATCGTCGAAATCTCGCGGTTGATCTCCAAGCACCTGCTGACCTGATCGGCAGGCAATTGCTTATTGTCTACAAGGCTGAGACGGCTGTACCTCGATCAAAAGGTGGGAGGGGGCTTGCCCCCGAAAGGGCCTTCCCCCACACCATCAAACTACAGCCTTACACACCTACCCCTTCCCCCTCCTCCCCCCCCCCATTCGGCAACATCCCATTCGCCAGATCATCCACCACCGCCTTCGCCATCTCCCCCAAATAATGCGCCGCCCAGGCAAAACGATCCGCGCCCGTGTCCATGGCTGCGTCCAACGCGAGCATTTTGGAACAGTGCAGCAACTCGGAGGCATGCTCCAGGGCATCGCGAATGGGTACACCTGAATTGACGCGGAATAGACGGTGGCGGTTGGGCTGCTTGCCGCAGGTGGAGAAGGTGATGACGCCGAGGGTTTTGTTGAGGGGTGGGTTGATCATTGGGCACCTCCGGAATGCGTGGAGGTGTTGAGGATGGTGTTGTGAGGGTACGGCCTGTCAGAAATGCTCATTGGCTTGACTCCTAATGTAGTGAGCCGCCACGTTCGTTTCTCATGCGAATGGGTGGCAGCTATGCGCGGGCTGAGAAACCGGGACAATAGGAACCCGGCAGACCCGAAGGTCTCCCACGCATAGCCACCATGACACAGACATGCGGGCACAAAAAAGCGCCAACAGTCTAATGGATGGTGGCGCCTATGCGCCTATTGTTTCTCGGATTCTCAAGTCCGGTCGCTGGAGTGTCAGCGACGAGTCAAACTAACAATCTTGGCGAAGTGTTGATAGTCGCGATGTGTGGCGACGTGTGTAGGAAACACATGTCTGAAAAGCTTGCCCTCATTGAGGCACAGGTTGCGGCCCTATTTTAGCCATTTGGTCGTATATGCTTGCTAGCGGAGCATGAAAGCTAGACACCATGATGCCAAAATAGTAGCTTTCTGACATGCCGTATGAGCAGTGCCCTAACGTGTATTTTCAAATTATTTCTTTGCATTGAAAGTTTTTTTGACTCAATCGACACACCGGCTTAATAGCCTAAAAATTACAGCCACCATAAATTCATATGACGCACAGAGCCGTAAAAAACAGAACAAAATACAATCATTAAAAATGGCAACTATCAAAACAGTCAAGGAGGACAACGATGAACATTATTGAAAGCATTTATATTAAAGGTTTTTGGGGGGATCACGAAGTAGGTTTCAAAGCACATGACTCCTACAACTTTATCATCGGACCAAATGGATCTGGAAAATCAACGGCTTTAAAATTGATAGCAGGCGTTTTACTCGCCGACAGAGGCTATTTATCCTCCTTAGACTTCGAATATATAAAAATAACTTTAAAGGAGCCAGGCTCTCGCAAAAAACCATATATAGAAGTTACAAGAAGCCGAGAAACTCCGTTTTTTCACTGCGACTATAAAATATTTGAGACCTCGTCTGAAAAACCATATGCATACGTACTCAGTGAAACTGACGGTTATGACAACGCACTTAGAGCAAACTATTTTCTACGCATGCAGTTAGCAGGCAAAGCTGCCGCCGGCAAGTCATTGGTCTCTCATCTTAAAGAAATGGTATCTTTAACTTGGCTATCAGTACAAAGAATTAACAAAATTGATGGAGAAAACTCTTCTGACCCATTAGATGTTAGATTAGAAGACTTCTCAAATCGACTTGTTCGCTACCTCTCTGCACTTAGCAAGAAAGTAAACCTACTACACGAAAACTTTCAGGAACAGGTTTTCTTATCTTTACTAGTTAAAGACGAAGACAAAAAGCTGCCAATACCTGTAGAAAGCAGATTAGAAAGTGAAAAATCTGCGCTCGTACAGATATTTTCTGAATTCCACGTAGACAAAAAAAATTATGTAAAAAAAGTTCAGGCTCACTTTGGAATTCTAGAGAGACTGAGAAAAAAAATGGAAGGTAATGATGCTCTTACAAACACAGAAATCATGGCTCTATTTTCTCTTCACCGAATAGAAAGCACAGTTGACTTCTGGGAGGACATCACATCAAATAAAAAGTCACTACTGGCTCCAAGGGATCGTTTCCTTGAGCTTTTGAATACTTTAATGCAACGCAAAACACTAACAATCAATGAGAGAAATGAGATTGTAATCACGACCTTTTCGGGAAAACATCTAAAGCCCAACCAATTATCATCTGGCGAAAAGCAAATACTGATTATTCTTGGGGAAGCCCTGCTTCAGGAAGGCAGAACATTTATATATATGGCAGACGAGCCAGAAATCTCATTACATGTAGCATGGCAAGAATCATTAGCAAAGAACATTACAAGCCTTAACCCCTCCGCTCAAATAATTTTCGCAACGCACTCTCCGGACGTCGTCGGAGAGCATCAAGAAAGCTTGATAAACATGGAGCGTTGCATAAAATGAATTTTTCTAGGACAAACTCTGGACTATCAAACTTTCACGCTTTTTTTGATGTTGAATATATTGTTTATACAGAGGGTGGAGACCTGACAAAGTCGGAAAGCGATGACAGTGAGGTATGGTCAATCGATTCTATTTTCTGGAGAAGTGCCTTTCGAAAATTCTTACCAAACACAAAAATAAAAATAAAATCATTGGGATCTAAAGAGTGCGTAAAACCATATGCTGAAAAAATTCTTTCGAACTCAATATCTAACTCAATAGCCGTATTTGATAGAGACTATGACATCTATAGAGGGGAATTAATGAAGCATGCTCGTATTTTATATACGCATGGCTATAGCTGGGAAAACGATGTTTGCCGCCCCGAATTACTGATTTCCATTCTAGGGGGAGTTCATCCTGACGGAAAGATCTCCGACGAGTGCATTACTGAAATAAATTTAAGGTATGCAAACTTCCTTAGGCGTATAGGCCGGATAGTATTCGTAGACCTGCTCTGCGGCATGGTAAAAATCAAAGGTGTAGATCGTGAAAAATTTTGGGCATTAATTGATACATCAAATGCTCGTGACTACAAAGTCAAAAAAGATAAATTTAAGAATCTAATCATCGATATCAAAGCCCGGCGAACAAAACCTCTGAGGTATTTTGGAAACACCCGTATAGCACCCGATTCCGACTGCTATGGAAAAATGGTATCTATGTTCTGCTACTCTATATTTTGTGAATATTATAGAACTATTACCGGCTGTAAAAATATACCCCGGCATTTCTCTGACAAAATATTCGCAGAGTCAATATTCACTTCGGATTTGACTGGCATACCGCATGTAAAAGCACATTATGAGACTATGATGGCTCGTGCTGTCGCTTAGGCATTTGCTGAATACGAAACGGGGTTAACCCCGTTTCCTTATTTTGCTCACGACATAATCTCATAAGGTCCCAACAACTTACTCGCCTGCCCCCTGCCTCATCAACATCCCAAGATAATTCCCCGCCTCCATCGGAGGCCGCTTCAACACCGACTCTGCTTCTGCGCCGCTCCCAACACCGCCGCCTGATCCAGATCCCAGAGATCCGAAATAAAGTCATCCGGATGCATCGGCTCAATGTCGTAGGCAGCCAGTATATGCGGCGGGAAGTCTTTCAAATTGAAGGTCACGATAACCTCAGCTTTACTCCGAATCGCCGCCGCCAGCACGTGACGATCATCAGGATCGGGCAGATCCAAGCTCGAACACAGATCCTCATATCCCGTAACCAAAGCGTCAGGTATCGCCTTGTCCATCATCGCTGACGTGCAATTCACTTGCTCAGCCGTGAGATCGGGTCGGTTCTTGAGTACGTTGCGCTTCCACTCCTCATGAATCTGGCTAGTCCATCTCGCTCGATACAACCCTGACAAGCCAAGCCACATCAGCAAATCCCTGAGGGCCGCCGGGTAGAGAACGCAGGCATCATATACCGCGGTAAAAGGCGAACACCTCATCCGTCATACCCCATTCCCAACTCCTGGGCCTGTTGCGCCAGCGCTTCCATTGCTTCCTGGCTTTCCTCATCTCGCCGCTGCTTGAACGCCATCAAATCCGAAAACCGGATGCGCCGATGCCGACCGGTTTTTGTAAAGGGAATGGCGCCTTCCTCCAGCATCTTGACCAAGTGCGGTCGTGAAACGTTAAGCAGGTCGGCGGCCTCCTGCGAGGTGAGTTCGGCATGCACCGGGACGACCTTGACGGCATTGCCGATCGCCAACTCGCCCAGGATATCGACCAATAAGCGCAGTGCTGAGGTTGGGAGTACGAGCGTGTGGGGTTTGTCTTCTTTGTCGAAAATGTCGATGCGCTGGGTTTCAAACTTGGTCGACAGCAGCGAGGCCAGTTCGCGTTGGCCTTGCACGGCGGCTTCGACTTCCTTTTCCAGCGGAAGGATCGTTTTGGGAAGGTGGTTGGTGATCATGATGCAACTCCGGCGACGCTTAATTCAGTTACGATCAACGCTAAACGAAACAAACGAAAATCGCAATATTCGAAACGGAAATACCGACTGAAGCCCTGTCCACTTTTCCCACACCAACCGCCGAATTAAGCCGATATCAGATTCTGATTACCCCTCGTAGGCTCACTCCCTCGCACAAGGAAGTGAGCCTTCATGTCAGAACGCTTGTACCCACCCACCGAAGAGGACTTACGCAAACGACGGATCCTGACCCCGCAGCCGTCGCGTGTGCCGTATTCGCCGTCTGTTGATTTTTTCGAGCCATCCCCTGCCCCGACACCCACGCTAACCAAACCTCCCGGCTGCGTTTTCATCAAGCCCTGCCAACTGCCTGACGGCATCACCCATTACTTCAACCCGGCCGGGTATGTACCGCTGGAGCTGATTAAGGAGTACGGCCATTTAAGCTTGCTGGGTGGGCGTGAGGTGGATAGCAGGGGCGCGGTTGCCCTGCGCAAGATCGGCGGCAGCGCATTGCCCGCAGGTTTGGGGCAGTTGGCATTGCGTTCGGCGGTTTGGGAGTCGGCGGCCACTGCCGTCGGGTCCGTCGCCGGTGGCCTGTTGACGGGTTTGGTGGCGCTGGCTTGGCCGTCGGAGCTGGGCGATAGCGCGCTCTACAGCGAGGAGCAGTTGCGTTCGATGCAACGGGCGCGCTCGCAGATGCGGTTGCATATCGAGCAACGCGAGGACGGCACGCTCAAGGGGTATGGTTTTTACACGGGCAACCATGCCGACTGGCAGATGATTGATGTGGTGCAGTTTCAAAGCCGTGGCGATCAGTTTGTAGCGGATTTGGACGAGGGCGTGGAACTGATCTGGACGCCCGCCGTTGATCCCAGTGACACGCTGGGTATTCCGGCCTTGGAGGCTGCGCCGCAGGCGCCGGTGATCTGGATTTATCCGCCGACGGAGAAAGCAGCGCAAATTCTGGTGAACCCGATTTATCCGCCGGAGTATCGGGATTTTATTCTGGTGTTCCCGGTTGAGTCGGGGGTTCGGCCGCTGTATGTGGTGGTAAACCAGCCAAGGAAAGGGCTTAGAAACCCAGACCATGATTACTTTTCTCCACCCGAAACCGAAGACATAACAGGCTTCCCGGGTCTGATTCCCCAAAAGCCTGTGACACCAAGAAAAGGCGGAGCCGGCTTACGTGAACGTTGGATAGACGCAAAAGGAAGAAAAATATTTGAGTGGGACTCCAAAAAAGGCGAGCTGGAAGTCTATCGAAACAGCGATTTGGCACACCTCGGCGCATTTGATCCTTATACCGCCGAGCGTCGAGGACCGGCGGACCCGAAACGTCGTATTTACAGATAAAAAGGAACTCGGAAAATGCTGATGAAAATCAGACTGCGATGGTACGAAAAACACAGTAATGACTTGAAGGCGGATGAGTACTCAGCCGATATCGCAGATCCAGACAATATTTTTGAAGCATTGGGTTTAGGCGAAGAAACCGCGATATACGCCGACGTATTCAACGTTCAGCCTAACTGGATTACGATTATTCAGCCGTACTTCCAGCACATGATCGAACCCGACCATCACGACTACCAACTGTCCTTCCGCTACCAAGGCGCCTGGCCACCACCCCCAAAGCAACCCAAAAAGGCGTCCTAATGCAATGAAACCCGCACTGCAAAAGCCCCTCCTCTACCGCTCAGTCAACACCCGAACCCATGGCGTGCGCCACGGCAGTTGTCGCGCCTACCGGTATGAGCGGCACACCAAAAGCGAAAAAGACAAACAATCAAATCGCGGTTCGATGCATAGCCATCAACGGCATGGTTTTGACTACACCCCACTGTTCCGGTTTCTCCTGTCCAAAGTCGGCCACCCATGGGATCAGGTGTTCAGCGAAGCCAAGGCCCGCCTGGATCGTCCAGATCCGGTATTCTGGATGGTCGCGCAACATGAAAGCGACAAGCAGGATTGCGTGAGAACGGATGAAAACAGGTACTACAGCGGCTTGTATATCGACGAAGGCGGCCTGCTGCAAAAGGTCAACCCACAGCTGACGCCCGAGCAGATGAAACCCTGCTGCAACTGCTGCACCCACACCTTCAACGGTGTGGTATGCCCACAGGGTCTACCCCACAATGGCTAACCCTCAACCCGACTTAACTCCACTCCCCGCCTCCGCCACCGGTACCCGATTCGCCGGGTCCGTCACGTCATACACATGCTGCTCACACCCCGAACCCTTGAATTGGAATTCCACCAGGTACACTTTTGCCCTCTCCGGGCGGAACGTATTCATCGCCGGCCCGCAGGTGTAGTAGTAACCCGTGCGGGTGTCGTTCGCGTAACCCGATACCGTGAGTTTCTTGCCGGGGTCGGCCTGGATTTCCAGTTGTGGAAAACGCTTGAACGTGGCGCTGGCAACGGTTTGGTTGAGCTTGGCGATCCAGTTGAAGACCTTGCCTTCGCCGGTGTCCATCACCGTGCCGAGGGCTTCCATGCGTGGGTCGGGGTCGCCTTCGCGGCTGATCGAGAAGTCGACGGCAGGAGTGCCGCCACTGGACTTCATGATGACCTTGGCGTGTTCCGCATCCACAGCCACGGTTTTCTGGCGAAACTGAATGCCGTCCTTGAGCAGGCTGGGCGATGAGTCACGTTGGTTGGATTGACAGGCGCCCAGGGCCAGGGCGAGGGAGAGCAGCACGATTCGCTTCACGGGGATGTCCTTATCGGGGAAGAGTGTGATGACTGGACCCGAATTTAAACGGATTGTTCCGTTTTAGGAGGGGATTAGCGGTGCGGCCGTTTCAAGTGCGGTCAAACACCAACCGCGCGCGCAACCCACCCTGCTCCCGGTTATGCAGCGCCAACCGGCAGCCGATCTTGCCGACGATCATTTGCACAATGGCCAACCCCAAGCCCGCGCCATTGGCATTGCCCCGGCTGTAGAACCGTTCGAACAGGCGCTCCATTTGCGCCTCATCAATTCCCGGCCCCTGGTCTTCCACGCTCAGGCAATGAGCACCAATCACCACCTTCACTTCACTGCCTGCCGGGGAAAAGTTAAGGGCATTGGTCACCAGGTTCTGCAATGCAATCGCCAACGCCGCCGGTTCGGTTTTCACCCAACATTGCTCCTCTCCTTCAAGCACCAGTTCCACACCTTTTTCCATGGCCAAGGGGGTCAACTCGGCAAGTTCTTCGCGCACCAGTTCGGTCAATTGCACACGTTCACACACGGGGTTGTTCAACTGCGGCTCGATGCGGGCCATGGTCAGCAGTTGGCTGCCGATGCGGGTGGCACGGTCGACGCCGTTGACCAAAAAGTCCAACGCCTCACGTCGCTGCGCCTCAGTGATGGCACTCTGCGCGTTCTGGGCGTGAATCCGCAGGATCGCCAGCGGTGTACGCAGTTCGTGGGCGGCGTCGGCGATGAAGCGGCGTTCGCGCTCCAGCAGCGCATCCACTTGCACCAACAGCCGGTTAAGCGCGGTTTGCATGGGTTCAAGATCGCTGGGCAAAGGCTTGAGGTGCAAGGGTTGCAAGGTCTCGGCAGTTCGCCCACGGATGGACAGGGCCATGGCGCGCAAAGGTTTGAAGCCCCAGCCGATTACCCACCAGATCAACAGCGTCAGCAGCGGCACGCCGATCAGCGTCGGCCAGAGGGTGTGGCGCATGATGCGCTGGATCACGTCCTGGCGAATGTCATCGCGCTCGCCCACCCAGATCAGCAATCCCTGTTGCGGATCGGCAAGGAGGAAGGCGCACCAGTCATTGCCGTTGTCCATCAGGTCGTGGGAACCGAGGGTCGTCGGCGGTGCCGCCAGCACGGGCGCTTCGGCGGAGCGCACGAGCAATTGACCCGCGCTGTTCCATACTTGGAAGGTCAGGCGGGTTTCATAGGGGTGGGCCACGCCATCTTTACCCACGCGACTCATGGCCTGGTCGAACGCCTGGTACAACCGCTCCCAATCCGCTTCCCCTGGATCCCGCTGGCGCAGCACGCCTTGCAGCAGGCGCGCGCTCTGGGCGAGTTGGGCGTCGTAGACTTCTTCGATTTCATGGTGGCTGTCGCGCAGCACCAGCCAGCTGATCAGGGCGTCACCCGCCAATATCAGCAGCAAGACCGGGATGAGGATACGTGCACGAACCGAGGTCATGGTTTGAGCGCCAGCACATAGCCGACACCGCGCACGGTGCGAATCAGCTCGGTGGATAACTTTTTGCGCAGGTTGTGGATCAGCACTTCCAAGGTATTGCTCTCGACCCGATCCTGCCAACCGTACAGCGCGCGGGACAACCGCTCGCGGGTCACGACTTTGCCGGGGCGCACCATCAGTTGGTGCAGCAGTTGGTACTCCATCGGGGTGACGATGATGTCGGCGTCCTGATAGCGCACTTGCTGGGTGGCCGGGTCGAGGCTGATGCCGGCGTGTTCCAACATCGGTTGTGCGCGGCCCTGGCTGCGGCGCAACAGGGCGCGCACGCGGGCTTTGAGCTCTTCGACGTCGAAGGGTTTGACCAAGTAGTCGTCGGCCCCCGCGTCCAAGCCGGCGATGCGCTCCGCGGTACCGTCGCGGGCGGTGAGGATCAGCACCGGCACGTCATGTTGCTCGGCGCGCAGTTGCTGCAACAGGTCGAGGCCGTCGAGGCGCGGCAGGCCGAGGTCGAGCAGCAACAGGTCGAAGCTTTCCGTGCGCAAGGCATGCAGGGCCGCAACGCCATCCTGCAACCAATCGAGGGTGTAGCCTTCGGCGCCCAATGCCACACGAATGCCTTGGCCGAGGGCACGGTCATCTTCGACAAGGAGTAGGCGCATAGCAGAATCTCTGTAGGAATCGGCGGCATCATGCCGGGTTCTGGCATGGGTTATTTCGGCAAAGATGTTACGGCGCGTTGCCAACTAAGGTTGCGCTAAGGTTGGTTTTGCACTGTGAAACCTCCCACCTCTGCTGAGAGCTTTTCCATGCGCAAAATTGTCCTGCTGTCCCTGATTCTCGCCAGCCCCCTGGCCGTCGCCGGCCCGCAGTGCACCACCGCCGAGCGCTCGCAATGGCAAGACGAAAAAGCCTTCCAGGACAAGCTCAAGGCTGAAGGCTACACAATCAGCAAGTTCAAAGTCACCGATGGCAACTGCTACGAGATCTACGGCTTCGACAAGGACAAGCGCAAGGTCGAGATCTACCACGACCCCGTCACCGGCAAAGCCGTGAAGACTGAGATCAAGGGCTGATGCCAGGCGAATCCCTGCGCCTGTGGGACCCGCTGGTGAGACTGTTTCATCTGTCGATCGCCGGGGTCTTTGTCGCCAATTACTTCTTTAACGAAGCAGGCGATGACTGGCATGTCTGGCTGGGCTACTACGCCATGGCCTGGCTGCTGGTACGGTGGGTGTGGGGATTTGTCGGACCGCGCAGTGCGCGTTGGGCGGACTTCTGGCCGACGCCAAAGCGCCTGACGGCCCACATGCGCTCGCTGCTCAACGGCCGGCCCCAGCATCGCCTGGGCCATTCGCCGATTGGCGCGCTGGTGATGCTGTTGATGTTGCTGGCGCTGCTGAGCATCGGCATCAGCGGTTTCCTGATGCAGGAAGTCGACGCCTTGTGGGGAGCCGATTGGCCGCTGCAAATCCACGAAACCGCTGCCAACGTGCTGCTCGGCCTGGTCTGCGTGCATGTGCTGGCGGCGGTGTTCGAAAGTATCCAGGTGCGGGACAACCTGCCGTTATCCATGCTCACCGGTCGCAGGAAGCGCCTGCCGGATGAACCTGCGCAGTAATCCTTTATCCACAGGTCCCCTATGCGCTCCGCCTTATTGATTTGCGGCCTGCTGGCGGTGTTTTTCGCCGCCTGGCAGAGCCATCCGCCCCATGTATTGGCGCCGTTTGCCCAGGCCAGCCCGAACACCGCAAAAGTCGCAGCGCCGGCGCAGTACAGCAGCCGGTTCGTGTCCACCCAGCTCACCGACTTTGTGCACTCGTCGTCCGTCACCGCCCTGCCCGGCGGCGACTTGATGGCGGTGTGGTTCGCCGGCTCCCGCGAAGGCGCGGCCGATGTGCAGGTGCGCACCGCACGCTTTGATGCACGCAGCGGCGAATGGGGCGCCGAACAGGTGCTGGCCACGCGCGAAAGCACCCGCGACGGCACCCAGCGCTACATCCGCAAGTTGGGCAACCCAGTAATCGCCCTGGGCCCGGATAAACGCCTGTGGATGTTTTACGTGTCGGTGTCAGTCGGCGGCTGGGCTACCAGTGCGATCAACCTGATGGTGTCGGACGACCTCGGCGCCAGTTGGTCGGCGCCAAGGCAACTGGTGACTTCGCCGTTCTTCAATATCAGCACCCTGGTGCGCGCCGCGCCGGTGTTCCATGCCGACGGTTCCATCGGCCTGCCGGTGTACCACGAGTTCATGGGCAAGTTTGCCGAATACCTGTACCTGAGCGCCGATGGGGCGGTGATCGATAAATTCCGCATCAGCCGCGGCAAGAATTCCCTGCAGCCGACCATCGTGCCGCTGGATGGCCAGCGCGCCGTAGCGATGTTGCGCTATGCCGGTGACACCCATCACCGCGTGCTCGCCACCCGCACCGAAGACGCCGGGCAAACCTGGAGCGAGCCGTATCCGTTGGAGCCGGCCAACCCCAATTCATCGCTGGCAGCAGTGGCCACGCAGGACGACGGCTTGCTGGTGGCCCTCAACGATCTGCAGGACGGCCGCTTCAAACTCAGTCTCTACGGCACCGACGCCCAGCTCAGCCAATGGCGCACGGTGGTGCAGCTGGATGAGTCTCCCGACCCGCTCGGCCAGCCATTCTCACCCGAGGCCTATAAAGAAATCATCGGCGAAGGTTTCCGTGCTTCCAGCGGCGCCCGGCGTTTGCCGTTGGAGCAGCGCTTCCTCAGCAACCTCGACTACCGGGTGTGCAAACCCCGTGGCTGCGATTTCGAATACGAGTACCCGTATTTCAGCCGCAGCCCGGACGGCATGTACCACTTGGTCTACTCGTGGAATAACACCTTTATCAAACATGTCAGCTTCAACGAAGCCTGGCTGGCGGAGCGGCTGTGATGGTTTATTTGTGGCAGGCGCATTTGAGTTTTGTGCTGTTGGGTTTTGTGTTCCTGAGCCTGTTTCGATTCACCGCGCCGTGGCGGCCGTGGTTGCTGCCGCTGTTGGCGGCGGTCAGTTTTATCCCGGTCAATGAATTGCCGCTGGCGGCGTATGTGCGCAGTTTTACCGATGACCTGGCGATCAGCACGTTGGTGTTGCTGGCGTGGGTTGCACTCAGTCGACTGGGCGTGGTGCAGCCGCTCAATCGACGGCACCACGTGCAGACGCTAATGGTGTTTGGGCTGTTGAGCCTGGCCCTGTACCCGGCCACGTTGGGCCTGACCTACTTCGATCCGTACCGCTGGGGCTTCAACCCCCGGCCGATGATTGTGCTGGTGGGCGCGGCCGCACTGCTGATGCTGTGGCTACGCAATGCCCAGGCGGTGTGGATGCTGGCGATCGGCACGCTGGCCTTCGCGCTGCGGCTCAAGGCGTCGGAAAACTATTGGGATTATCTGGTCGATCCGCTGTTGGCGGGTTACTGCATCGTCGCTGGACTGATGCCATTCAAACTGTGGGAGGGGGCTTGCTCCCGATGGCGGCGTGTCAGCCAGCACCTCCGGCACTGAACCACCGCCATCGGGAGCCCCCCGTCTCCCACATTGGATTTGTGTTGTTTTAGAGAATGGGAAAAATGATGAGTGCGTTGCAATCACGCCGCCTGCGCTACGGCGTGGGCGCGATCGGGTTGGTGTTTGCCTTGCTGGCCGCATTGCGGCTGGTGTTTGTGCTGGGTTTTTCCGGCCTTGATTTGAGTACCCCGGCACTGCTGGAAACCCTGGGCATCGGCCTGCGTTTCGACCTGCGCCTGGCGGTGCTGCTCCTGCTGCCGCTGGCGCTGCTGGCCTGGATTCCACGCTGGAACCTGACCACCCTCCCGGCCCTGCGCTGGCTGGCCCGCGCCTATCTGGTGGTGGCGCTGGCCGTGGTCGGCCTGGTGTACATCGTCGACTTCGGCCACTACGCCTACCTCGGCGTGCGCATCAACGCGACCGTGCTGCGTTACCTGCAAGACGCGCAGATTTCACAACAGATGGTGTGGGAAACCTACCCGGTGCTGTGGATAACCGCGTGCTGGCTGGCGGCGGTGGCCTTGTGGGTGTGGGCGCTGGTCTGCCTTGAGCGGTTGACCCTGGACCGCGCGCCCAGCACCCGCGGCAAACTGTCATTGGTGGCTGTTTCCGTCATCGGCGTGATCGGTGTGCTGCTGGCCCTGCTCGGCCGTGTCGCCCATCTCAACCTTGAGAACCCGGTGCCGCTGCGCTGGAGCGACGCGTTCTTTTCCGGCAACCCGCAGGTGGCCGCCGTGGGGCTGAACCCGGTGCTGTTTCTGTACGACACGCTCAAGGTCGGCCAATCGCAATTCGATGAGGTCCAGGTGCGCGAGCATTACCCACAGGTCGCCCACTACCTGGGCGTCGACCGCCCCGATGCCCAGCAACTGAACTTCATCCGCGAACAAGGCGTGCAGCCCTATCGACTGGCCGGCGAGCGAGCGCCCAACGTGATCTTCGTGATGCTCGAATCCCTCGGCACCAGCGCTGTCGGCGCCTACGGCAACCCACTCAACCCCACGCCGAACCTGGACAAACTGGCCACGCAAAGCTGGTTCTTCAAACACTTCTACGTGCCTGTCACCGGCACCGCCAAGACCGTATGGGCGAGCATCACCGGCGTGCCCGACGTCACCCGCCAGGAGACTGCCACCCGCAACCCGCTGATCACTCGGCAACACACGCTGATCAACGCGTTCGAGGGTTACCAGAAGTTCTACATGATCGGTGGCAACGCCGGCTGGGCCAATATCAATGCCTTGATCCGCCAGAGCATCGACGGCGTGCAGCTGTTTGAAGAAAACCATTGGCGCTCGCCACGGGTAGACGTGTGGGGCATTTCCGACCTGGATCTGTTCAAGGAAGGTGACGAACTACTGCGCGCGGTCCCGAAGGACCAACCCTTCTTTGCCTACCTGCAAACCTCCGGCAATCACCGTCCGTTCACCATTCCCAAGCACAACGATGGCTTCCAGGTCCGCGACGTGACGCTGGAGCAGGCCCAAGCCGCCGGTTCACGCAGTGTCGAGCAATACAACGCCGTGCGCCTGCTGGACTACAACATCGGCCGGCTGATGGAAATCGCCAAGGCGGGCGGTTACTACGACAACAGCATCTTTGTGTTCTTCGGCGACCACAACACCCGTATCAGCCAGATTCCGCACATGGCGCCGGCCTTCGAACAACTGGGACTGGAGAGCAATAACGTGCCGTTGCTGATCCACGCACCCGGCCTGCAACCCCGGGTGATCGAAGAAGCCGTCGGCCTGGCGGACTTGCTGCCCACCGTGGCCGGCTTGGCGGGTGTGCCGTTTAGTCACGGCACGATGGGGCGGGATATCCAGCAACCGGCACCGGAAGGCGAACGCATGGTGCCGCTGGTGTTGCGCGAGGGGACCTTCCCGGTGATCGGCGGCGTGACCCGCCACTTCCTGTTGCAGATGCAGCATGACGGCAGCTCACCGACCCTGCACGACCTGGCATCGCCCACCCCGCGTGACGACGTGGCTGCGCTGCATCCCGATGAGTTTAAGCGTTTGCAGGGGCTGACCCGAGGCCTGCATGAGAGCGCGCGGTTGATGCTGTTCAGGAATGTGCGGGAGTGATTATTTGTCCTGGAACGTTTCGAGGTACGCCAGGATGTTCTCGATCTTCTCCTGGTCACTGATGCCCCAGAAGATCATCCGCGTGCCACTCACCACTTTCTTCGGGGCCTCGATGTAAGCCGCGAGTTTGTCGCGGGTCCAGACCACACCGGAGTTCTTCATCGCATCGGAGTACTGATAGTCAGCGGTCGTCCCCGCAGGGCGTCCGATGATGCCGTTGAGTTCCGGGCCAAAGCCGCCGCGCGCGCCTTCGCCGATACTGTGGCAACCGCCGCAGGTCTTGGCGAAAAGCTTACCGCCCGCCTCGGCATCGCCCGCAGCAAACGCCGAGTGGGTATTGAGTAACAGGACGAGGGAGAGTAACGCGTACTTCATGATGGCTCCGCATCGGGCAAGGAGGGAGCGATTATGCCTGTATCCGCTGCGCTGCGCCGTTCGAGGAAACACTCTCTAAACCGCTCTAAAACGACCACCCATCGCCCCACAGACATCCAATCGAACCTATTCCAACCCATTCCACTCCACCTTACTGAACCCATGATGGAGGAGTAAGGATCATGGCTCAGCCATCGATTTTGGTACTGGAAGACGACGAAATCATTCGCGCGTTAATGGTGGATGTGCTGGAAGATTTCGGTGCAGTCGTCACGTCTTTTCCTTCGGCGGATGAGGGAATGATTTACCTGGAGCGGGCCGATGATCCGGTCGACTTGATTGTCAGCGATATCCAGATGCCTGGTTTACTCAATGGCTACGATTTGAGCCGCGTGGTTGCACACCGCTGGCCGTCGGTGCCCGTGCTGCTGACCTCCGGTAACACGAAAATTGCGTCGCAGCTGGGGGGGTCGGTGCGGTTTCTGCCCAAGCCGTGGAGCACTGAGCACTTGATTGAGTGTGTGCAAACAGCATTGACACAGCAAGGCATGTCCATGCATTGATAGCGTCGCGATATCACGCTTACCGAACTTCGTTGCAGGCTCGGAGGTCATTATTGATGCAAGGAGCGACTTTTCTGATCCGTCGGTCAGCCTTTTCGCCTTGTGCGCTCAGTTGCCGACGATGAGTTGTGTAGAATTGTCGCCCATTTCCATGCGTCATTCATGGCCGAGAGGCCCACAGTTCGAGCTCATTGAATGCATTCACAGGCCCCTGACGTCGGTGCGCCCTCAACGCTGGAAGCGCTGCGCACCGGTACGGCCCTGCTGCACGTGGCGCTGGAAAAGCGCTTGCCGTTTTTTTCCGAGCGTTTGGATGCCAGCTGGTATCAGCGCTTACTCCAGGCGTACTACGGCTTTTATGCGCCGATGGAAGCGGTACTGTACGACGGTGAGTTGATCCCCGAAGGCTTCGACCCGGTGATGCGGGTGAAAACGCCTACGCTGGTGAACGACCTTCACGCCCTTGGCCTGAATGACCGCGCTATCAACACCCTGCCCCGCTGCGCCAACCTGCCGCCCCTGGATACTCCCGCCGCCTGCCTGGGTGCCCTGTACGTGCTGGAAGGCGCGACCTTGGGTGGCCAGGTACTGCGCCGGGAAATGGCCGAGCGCCTGGACGTGAGCGGCGACAACGGCGGCGCGTTCCTCAACGTATACGGCGCCGAGACCGGCCGTCGCTGGAAAGAATTCCTTGATTACCTGGGCCGCCTGCCGCTGGACGCTCTCGCCAGACAGCACGCTGTGGACGCCGCCCGTTCGACATTCAGCTGCTTTGAGCAATGGCTCGACAGCCAGGAGGTACTGCTATGAAACCCGACGATTTTGAAGAGCTGCTTGCCAACTGTGCCGACGAGCCCATCCGCTTTCCAGGGGCGATCCAGCCCCACGGCGTGTTGCTGACGTTGTCGGAGCCGGACCTGAAGGTCATTCAGGTCAGCGCCAACATCGGCACCTTGTTCGGGCATGCGCCCGAAGCGCTGCTGAACCAGCCGCTGCACACCCTGGTGGGCACCGAGCACGCCAAGGCCGTCGCCGCCATGGCCGAAAACAACACGTTTTTCGACGCCCCGCCGCTGCACGTCAGTTTTAACGGCGCGGAGTTCGAAGGCCTGCTGCATCGCCATCAAAACGTGCTGGTGCTCGAGTTCGAACCCCTGCTCAAGGATTTCCGCCCACGGGCGCTCAACGGTCGCACCAGCGACCTGGGCAAGATGCTGCAACGCCTGCAGTCGGCAAAAACCCTGCAAGCGCTGTACGAAATCAGCGTGAATGAAATCCAGGCCATGACCGGCTACGACCGTGTGCTGATCTATCGCTTCGAAGAGGAAGGCCACGGCCAGGTGATCGCCGAGGCGTCCGCGCCGTCCATGGAGCTGTTCAACGGACTCTTCTTCCCTGCGTCCGACATCCCGGAGCAAGCCCGCGAGCTGTATCGCACCAACTGGCTGCGCATCATCCCGAATGCGGCCTACGAGCCGGTCCCCCTGCTGCCCAAGCTGCGCCCGGACACCGGCCAGCCGCTGGACTTGAGTTTTGCCACCCTGCGCAGTGTGTCGCCGATTCACTGCCAGTACATGCAGAACATGGGCGTGTTGTCGTCCATGAGTATCTCGCTGATGAAGGGCGACAGACTCTGGGGCCTGATCAGCTGCGGCAACCGCCAGCCACTGTTGGTGCCTAACGACCTGCGCACCGCCTGCCAGACCATCGGCCAGGTACTGTCGTTGCAGATCAGCGCGATGGAAGCCCTGGACCTGAGCCGCCAGCGCGAGGAGAAAGTCGAGGCTTTGGCCCTGCTGGATCGGGCGATGAAGGCGTCGGAAGTGAATGTATTCGACGGCCTGGCACAGCAAGGTCAGTTGCTGATGGACCTGACGCTGTCCGGCGGCGTGGCAATCATCGAAGACAAGCAACTGCACCGCTACGGCAACTGCCCGGAACCGGCGCAGATCCGCGCGTTGCACAGGTGGCTGCAGGAGAGTGGCGAGCCGGTGTTTTCCAGCCATAACCTGGCGTCGGTCTACCCGCCGGCGGTGGAGTTCCAACAGATAGCCAGTGGTGTATTGGCCATGAGCTTGCCCAAGCCCGTGGATAACGGCGTGCTGTGGTTCCGCCCGGAAGTGAAAGAGAACATCAACTGGAGCGGTGACCCGACAAAGCCGCTGGACCTGGAAAATTCCGACGCCGGCCTGCGCCTTCGCCCACGCACCTCGTTTGAAATCTGGAAGGTAGAAATGGCCGGCATCTCCACCAAGTGGAGCCATGGCGACCTGTTTGCGGCCAACGACCTGCGCCGCTCCGCGCTGGAAAACGACCTGGCGCGCCAGGTGCAACGTGAGCAACAAGCCGTGCGTGCGCGTGATGAGCTGGTGGCGGTGGTGTCCCATGACTTGCGCAACCCGATGACCGTGCTTTCCATGCTCTGCGGCATGATGCAAAAAGCCTTCAGTTCCGATGGCCCACATACTTCGCGGCGGATTTCCTCGGCCATCGACACCATGCAACAGGCCGCCGCGCGCATGAACGTGCTGCTGGAAGACTTGCTCGACACCTCGAAAATCGAGGCCGGACGCTATGTGGTCAAGCCGGTTGCGCTGGACGTGAGCCAGATGTTCGAAGAGGCCTACTCGTTGCTCGCACCGCTGGCGATGGAGAAAGGCATCGACCTATCGTTCAACGCCGAGCCCGGGCTGCAGATCAATGGCGACCCCGAGCGCCTGTTCCAGGTGCTGTCGAACCTGATCGGCAACGCCATCAAGTTCACGCCGCGTCAGGGCAATATCGGCATCAGCGCCATGAGCAATGGCGAAGAAATTGTCTTCTCGGTACGCGATTCCGGCGAAGGGATTGCGCCGGAACAACTGCCGCATGTGTTTGATCGCTACTGGACCCAGACGGAAAACAACCCGACCGGTAGTGGGCTGGGGCTGTACATCACGCAAGGTATCGTCCAGGCCCATGGCGGCAAGATCGTTGCCGAGAGTGAAGTGGGTCGGGGGAGTGAGTTTCGGTTTACGGTGCCGAGGGTCATCGAAGACTCGTATACCTGACGCGGTAAGAATGTAAGGTTTGCGTGGGAGCCGGGGTTGCCCGCGATGGGCATAGGTATCTACACCACGCTGGGTACGGCGCTGGACCTGTGGCGAGGGAGCTTGCTCCCGTGGCGGCCTGACAGCTGACCTGGATGTTGGATCGGACCGGGTACATATCTGTTATTTAGGTAACGGCCACTATGGGTTCCGCTTTTACAGCGGCTCACTTTTGAAGAGCGCAAAAGTAAGCAAAACGCTCTTGCCCCAACACTCGGCACCTCGCTCACGCTCGGTGTGCCCGTAATCCGACAGGTATTTGGGGGGCCGCCGCCACGCGCCATCCATGGCGCGGGGCGGCTAAACCGGCATCCCTGCCGGTTTACCCCCCAAATCCCTGTCGAATTCCGGCCAGCGTGTTTGACGGGGCGCCTGAGATCAAAAGCTAGATCAAGATCACGATCAAGAGCGGCTCGCTTCGCATCGTGGTTACGTGGTTGCTACAACGTTGTGTAGTTAGTTATGGCTATCGCAACTTGTTTTGCATTGCCAGGTAAACCTCATACGGGCAACACCACCACTGCCTCCAACCCTCCGCCCTGGCGTTCTGTCAGGGTCAGCGTTCCGCCGTGCTCCAGCACAATCGCCCGTGCGGTCGATAACCCCAGCCCGACACCGCCGGTGCTTTTGTTGCGCGAGCCTTCGAGGCGATAAAACGGCAGGAACACCTGTTCCCGATATTCAGCCGCGATGCCGGGGCCTCGGTCCAGCACCCGAATCACCACTTCTTCCGGCCTTTGCTGCAACTCGATCTCCGGCGCCACGCCGTAGTGGATCGCGTTGTCCATCAGGTTGGTCATCACCCGTTTGAGGCCCAGGGGCCGGCCGAAGTACACCAGGCGCGGGGGGCCACGAAAGGTGAGGTCGAGGGACTGGTCGCGGTAGTCATCGATCAGGGTTTGCAGCAATTCCGCCAGGTCCAGTTGGGTGGCCTGCTCCAGGCGGGCGTCGTCGCGGAAAAATTCCAGGGCGGTGTTGATCATGGCTTGCATTTCATCGACGTCGCGGAACAGTCGCTGTTGTTGGTCCGCATCTTCGATGAACTCACCGCGCAGGCGCAGGCGGGTCAAGGGTGCGCGCAGGTCATGGGAGATGGCCGCAAGCATTTGGGTACGGTCCTGGATGAAGTGTCGCAACTGCGCCTGCATGCTGTTGAAGGCAAGAATCGCCTGGCGCAGTTCAAGAGGGCCCATCGGTTCGATGGGCGGCGCACGGAAGTCGGCACCGAAACGTCGCACGCCCAAGGCAAAGTGTTGCAGAGGCCGAGCCAGGCGACGGGTCGCGACCAGGGTGACCAGCGCGGTGGAGATCAGCACCAACAGCGCCACGATCAGATGGCGCGCGCCATCGTCCAGCCCCCAACTGCGCGACGACGCGCTGAACATCAGCCAGGACCGGTCAGCCAATTGCACCAGCAGCGCGTAGTGGCCGTTGCCCTCCGGCCAATCGGAGGGTTCATAGGCTTCCATCGGACGAGGCGGCCCCTGGAGCAGGTGCTTGAAGACCTGCTCGCCCGAGTGGAAATCAGGATCGTTCAGAACGGGTAAACCCAGCGCCTGCCGCTGGGCCGCCCACGTCACCTTGAACCCCTCATCCCCCACCGCCTGGGCCAGACGTGCCCGTTGTGGCGGCTCCGAGGCCTCGACTACGCGCACCACCACGGCGATTTTTTCCAGCAATCCGGTTTCGGCCAGCGGCGGTCGTGCCCACACCCCTGCCAGCTGTACAAACAAGGCGTTGAACGCCAGGGCGGTAAGCATCGCGACCAGGATGGTCAGGGCAATCCAACGGGCCACCGTATCGCGCGGTAGTCGGCTCATGAGCGGGTCACACTGGCGGTGAACTGATAACCGCCATTGCGCACCGTGCGGATCATTGCCGGGCGCTTGGTATCGAATTCCAGCTTGCGGCGCAGGCGGCTCACTTGCACGTCGATGCTGCGATCGAACGCGTCATGGCTATGGCCCCGCGCCAGGTTCAGCAGTTGCTCGCGGGTCAGTACGCGCTGGGGGTGTTCGGCGAACACCAGCAGCAGGTCGAATTCACCGGACGACAGCGGGATCATCACGTGGTCGGGCGAACGCAGCTCGCGGCGCATGAGGTCCAGCTGCCAGCCGGCAAAATGGATCAACGGGCGCGCGACCTCGCCCACGGGCGCCCGGTGTTCACCCGCCCGGCGCAATACCGCCCGCACCCGCGCCAGTAATTCGCGGGCGTCGAAGGGTTTGCTCAGGTAGTCGTCGGCCCCCATTTCCAGGCCCACCACGCGGTCGCTGAGTTCGCCCATGGCCGTGAGCATGATCACCGGCGTGGCGTATTGCTGGCGCAGGCGCTGGCAGAGCAGCAAACCGTTATCGCCGGGGAGCATCAGGTCGAGAATGATCAGGTCGGTAGGCTGGCGCTCCATGGCCGCCCACAGCTCGGTGCCACTGGCCACGGTCTCGACCGCATAGCCGTGTTGCAGGAAAAATTTCTTCAGCAGGGCGAGGACTTCGAGGTCATCGTCCACGATTAACAGGTTGCTCACCGGCAGGCTTCACTGGGCTGGGTCGAGGTGCCATCTAAAACCATTCGACGCGGCCCGTCATATATTTCAATCGTGCAATAAAGCGTCAACGGCGCAATAAACCAGACATCTTTGCGCAAGACCACAATGCCAGGATCGGCCTCCTTTTTGCGGAGACTGTGCCCATGCGTTCGCTGACCTACCCCCAGCATCTGGCCCGCCAGGCCGTGCTGTTGCTGACTGTATCTTACCTGACGGGCTGTGCGAGCCCGGCCCCCGTAACACCCACCACCGGCTGCGCGCAGGTGAGCTCGCCCGTCTATGACCCGGGCGAGCCGGTCAACCGCAGCGTGTTTGCATTCAACCGCGCGGTGGATCACTACGCCCTGGCACCTGTGGCTCGCGGTTACCGTGACCTGCCAGATTTTTTTCAACAGGGTGTGCATAACTTCGCGAGCAACTTCAGCGAGCCGAAGGTGTTTATCAACGACGTGTTGCAAGGCAACCCGCGCCGCTCAGTCAATACCCTGGGGCGTTTTGCTGTGAATACCACGGTGGGCGTGGTGGGGCTGTTCGATGTGTCGGACCGCTTGGGCATCCCGCGCCATACAGCCGACTTCGGCCAGACGTTCGGCGTGTGGGGTGTCGGCAATGGACCGATTGTGGAATTGCCATTGCTGGGCACCAGCAACAGCCGGGATGCGGCAGGCAAAGTGTTGAGCTTCCTGGTTTCACCGCTGGGGGATAGCGATACGGTGCAGACGCTGGGCACCATCAGCCTGATAGGCGGCACTGTCGATACAAGGGCCTCGCTGTTACCGCTCACCGACAGCCTGCAGAAGCTACCGGATTACTACAGCGCGTTACGCAATGTGGTGGCGGAAAATCGGCTGGCCTTTGTGCAGGAGGGTAAAGAAGGCGCGACCTCTCCCGGGCTGGACGGCTGCGCGAAGGGCCGCGCGGATGACTTCTGATTCGAACCCCGCAGGGCAGTCATATCTTGCAGCAGCGTGTTTATAGCCGACCCGCTTTGGCCTCTATAAGTTTGGCCTCACTTCGCTCCGACAGGCGAAGTAACCCTCTGCTCAATAGAAGGAAACATCCATGCTTAGCGCTATCAACCACTCACTGGGCAATATTCAATACCCTCCCCTGCAGCAGGATGATGCAGAGCCCCAGCGCAAGAAGCGCAGCGCTGATGCAATGCACACGCAACCGTACGCTGCCGACGCCCCCCACACAGCAGCCAACGACCGGCCCCGCAAGAACGGCGGCGGGCTAGACAGCCTGGGTCAGGGCAACATCCTTTAAACCGCCTGATGCGAAGGGCAGTGCACGGCCCTTCGTACTCGCCCTTAACAAAACCATGACATTCACTGGATTAATCTTGCTGGTTCTATCCAGTCTGGAATCCATAACTGCATGCCGCACACCGATACACTGCCCGCCGTACTGGCCGGCCCACTGCTGCGACGCCTCGAACCTCGGCGCCTGGTTATGTGGTTGGTGGGAAGTCGAACACTGGCGTTGACGCTGAAGCTGCACCTGCCCGCGCAGACGGTGGAGATAAACCTCGACCCGTGCCAGGTCATCCCCGTGGGGCGCCATGCCTTTATCCACCTGATCGATGTGCCGTTGAGCGATGCCCTGCCCCTCGACGTGGTCATCAGCTACGACCTGTTGTTCGACAACACCGGCATCGCCGACTGGGCACCGCACCTGCTGTACGCCGACGCCCAACTGCCCAGTTTCGTTTTGCACAGCCGTATCCATCAGTTGGTGCACGGCTCCTGCCGCAAACCCCATCACAGCGCAGACGAAGGCCTGCTGTGCGTCGACCGCCTGCTGGCCGACGCCCGTACCCCGGCCGACCGCCCCGCCCTGCTGATGATGAGTGGCGACCAAGTCTACGCCGACGATGTCGCCGGCCCGATGCTACGGGCGATACATGCGTTGATCACACGCTTGGGCCTCTTCGACGAATACCTGGAGGGCGCCGTGGTGGATGACAGCGCCAGCCTCTATGGGCATCGCGCCAGTTATTACCATCGCGCCGACTTGCTGCCCGCACTGGACAGCAACGAAACCCTGCGCGAGCGGTTTTTTGGTGGCGTGAAAAAACCGATCTTCACCAGCAGCACCGCCGACAATCACCTGGTGACCTTCGCTGAAGTCATCGCGATGTACTTGCTGGTGTGGTCGCCCACGCCCTGGACGCTGATCGCACCGCAAACGCCGCAACTGAACACAGAAGAACAGCAGCGCTATGCCCGCGAACAGGTGCAGGTCGATACATTCCGCGACGGCCTGCCGGGCGTTGCGCGGGTCTTCGCCCACCTGTCCACCTTGATGATCTTTGACGATCACGACATCACCGACGACTGGAACCTCAGCGCACAGTGGGAAGAAACCGCCTACGGTCACCCGTTCTCCAAACGCATCATCGGCAACGCCCTGCTGGCCTATCTGCTGTGCCAGGGTTGGGGCAACCAGCCGGATGTGTTTGACGGGCTGATAAAGCAAAGCCAGGCGCTCACCCTCCAGCCCCAGGCCAACCACCTGGATGCCGCCGCGCAGGATGAATTGCTCGAAGCGCTGCTCATGTTCCAGCACTGGCACTACGTACTGCCCACCACCCCTGCGCTGGTGGTGCTCGACACCCGCACCCGCCGCTGGCGCAGCGAGTTCACCTTCAAGCAACCTTCCGGCCTGCTCGACTGGGAAGCCTTGAGCGAACTGCAACAGGAACTGCTCGACCACCCTTCAGCCATCATCGTCTCGCCCGCGCCGATCTTTGGCGTCAAGTTGATCGAGACAGTGCAGAAAATCTTCAGCTGGTGCGGCCACCCCTTGCTGGTGGACGCAGAAAACTGGATGGCCCATCGCGGCGCAGCCCAGGTGATCCTCAATATATTCCGCCATTCGCGAACGCCGGGTAACTACGTGATCCTGTCAGGTGACGTGCATTACTCGTTCGTCTACGAAGTGCTGATCCGTCATCGCAACGCCGGCCCCCGGATCTGGCAGATCACCAGCAGCGGCATCAAGAACGAATTCCCTCCACGCTTGCTGGAATGGTTCGACCGCCTCAACCGCTGGCTCTACTCGCCGCGCTCGCCCCTCAACTGGTTCACCCGCCGACGCACCATGCAGGTGGTGCCGCATATTCCGGAACATGCCGAAGCGGGCGAACGATTATGGAATTCGGCGGGGATTGGCCAGGTGTTTTTCAACCAACAAGGCCAGCCTGAAGCGATTTACCAGCACAACGCGGATGGCAATGCGCCGACGAGGATGGTGGCGCCGAAGTAACCCTTCCCACAGATATGAAAGCACGTTCACACCAAGCGTGTGGAAATTTCACAAGCATCTGTTTTAGTTGAATTTATTTGAAAAAATTCAACCCCGTCTTCATTCAAAAAAAATGCCAGGCTCTGACCTCTCCTCGCGATAAGCCTTATCAATCGCCGATGGTCAAATGAACCTTTTTTGGTACAATCTCCAGTGAACGACCTACATTTCGTGCTGAACGTTGTTTTCTATCGAACCGATGCGGGTAACGAGCCGGTACGCGAATGGTTAATGGAGCTACCTAGGGAAGCCAGAAAACTCATAGGTATCGACATCAAATCCGTCCAGATCGGATGGCCGCAGGGAATGCCTCTGGTTCGAAAGCTGGAGCACCGGCTTTGGGAGGTCAGAACCGATCTTGGGAGGCATATCGCACGGGTGATTTTTACGCTGGTTGACGGTGAGATCGTGCTGCTGCACGGCTTCATTAAAAAGAGCCAGAAAACGCCTGTGGTAGAGCTGGATACCGCGCGGCGTCGTAAAAACAAGCTATGAGGAAAACCACATGAACAAACATATCGGTTCCAACTTCGACGATTTTCTCAACGACGACGGGCTCATTGAGGAAGTATCCGCCGGAGCGTTGAAACGTGTTATCGCCTGGCAGTTGGCTGAAGCGATGAAGGCGCAGAAAATCAGCAAAAAAGCGCTGGCTGAACGTATGCATACCAGCCGCACCGCCGTAGATCGCGCACTCGATCAGAACGATGCAGGCATGACCTTGGCCACTCTGGCAAGTGCAGCACGGGCACTGGGCCAACGGGTAGAAGTTCGGCTTGTACCTGATTCAGACGCAAGGCCCTCGATAAACTGAAACACTGCGTGACCCTTGGATATCGCGAAACACATCTACAAAAATGCAGAAATAGCCAAAAGCCATCAACCTTTAGCCTTACATCTGCCCTATTCAAAGCATCCAAGCCCCGTTGTACAGTAGCGCCAGCCACGGAGTATCGGCGTCAACAATGGCAGGCCTTGACGGCTGCCCACGCAAGGAATGCGCAGATGGACGATACCTCCGACAACACTCCGTTGAGGCAAGATTTCTCTCACTTCAACGCCGACATGCTGCACACCGTTCTGGAGTTGGTCAGCGATGGAATCTGGGATTGGAACGCCAATACCGGGTTCGTCTACCGCAACCCAGGGTGGTACGAAATGCTCGGCTATCCCCGCCATGCGCTGGAGAACAGCGTGTTCACCTGGGAAAACGTGATTCACCCGGAGGACTATCCTCAGGTGATGAAGCTGTTTGACGACTACATTCACCGTCGGGCGCCCCACTATCAAGCCGAGTACCGTTGCCGCAAAAAAGATGGCAGCTACCTGTGGATCGAAGACCGGGGCTACGTGATTGCCCGTAATGCTGACGGCTCCGTGGCGCGCATGGTGGGCGCCCACCGCGATATTCATCTCAGAAAATGTTCCGTCGAACAGTTGGAACGACGCAATCAATCCCTCGAAGCGCTGGTGGCAGAACGCACGCACGAACTGTCGCGGGTCAATCAGCAGTTGCAACTTCAGTTGGACGAGAACCGCTCAATGGCCGAGCGGGATGCACTGACCCTCGTCGCCAATCGCTATCGCCTGGAAAAAGTGCTGCTGGAAGAATGTGACCGTGCCCAGCGCTTTCGCCTGCCGCTTTCAATGATTGCGATGGATATCGATGATTTCAAGCCGATCAATGACCGATACGGTCATGGCGTGGGCGACCAGACGCTGGTACGGGTGGTGGAATGCCTGGAACACGCTATTCGCCCCGATGACCTGCTGGCCCGCTGGGGTGGCGATGAGTTTGTGCTGGTCCTGCCAAAGACCTCGCTGGAGGTTGCAACGGCATTGGCAGAGCGCATTCGGCAAACGTTGAAGAACCTCCCGAGTGGTGACTTCAAGGTCACCCTGAGCCTGGGCGTGGCCCAGCGAAAAACGCATGAAGCCCCCGCCGCCCTGATGATGCGCGCCGACCAGGCGCTGTATCGCGCAAAGGCTGCGGGAAAGGACGGGGTGTCGGAGTAACACCCCGCAAGGCTATCGAACCGGCGGCGCGTACTGGATGCCGCCGTTGTTCCACAGCGCATTGAGCCCGCGCTTGATCTTCAGCACGCTGCCCTGGCCGATATTGCGCTCGAACACTTCGCCGTAGTTGCCCACTTGCTTGACGATCTGCACCACCCAGTCCTTGCGCAGTTTCAGGTCTTTACCGTATTCGCCGTCGGCACCCAGCAAGCGTGCAATGTCAGGGTTCTTGGTGGTCTTGGCCTGCTCTTCGACGTTCTGCGAGGTGATGCCCATTTCCTCGGCATTGAGCATGGCGAACAGGGTCCACTTGACGATGCTGAACCACTCGTCATCGCCTTTACGCACCAGCGGCCCCAACGGCTCCTTGGAGATCACTTCCGGCAGCACCACGAACTCGTCCGGGTGGGCCATCTTGATGCGCTGGGCGTACAGGCCCGACTGGTCGGTGGTCAGCACGTCACACCGCCCGGCCTCCAGGCCCTTGGCGCTTTCGTCGGCCGTGTCGAAGGTGATCGGCGTGTACTTCATGCCATTGGTACGGAAGTAATCGGAGACATTGAGTTCGGTGGTGGTACCCGCCTGGATGCACACCGTCGCGCCGTCCAATTGCTTGGCACCGGTGACGCCCAACTTGTTGTTCACCAGAAAGCCGATGCCGTCGTAGTAAGTCACACCGGTAAACACCAGGCCCATGCCCGAGTCACGGGAGCTGGTCCACGTGGTGTTGCGTGAGATCACGTCGATCTCACCGGACTGCAGCGCGGTGAAGCGCTCCTTGGCGGTCAACTGGGTAAACTTCACTTTCGATGCATCGCCGAAGACCGCCGCCGCCACCGCGTGGCACACGTCCACATCGATGCCAGTCATCTTGCCATTGCTGTCCGGTACGCCGAAGCCCGGCAGCCCGTCACTGACGCCGCATTGGATGAAGCCTTTTTTCTGGATGGCGTCCAAGGTCACGCCCGCCTGAGCGGTGCTCGCCAGGCCAAGGGCCGCGGTGGCGCCGATCGCGGCCAACGTCGTTTTGAATGGGTTCATGCAAGGCTCTCCCTGTCATTCCTTATTATTCGGCGCCCCACAGCCCGCGCCGGTTTATAGTGCTGCCGGGCAGTATCAACGGCTTATACCACTGCCACAAACGACCTTTAGGCAAAGGCTCCTTCCGATTTGGAATGAACTGCATGATTTCAAAACGCTTGACCCCTTCGATGACGGCCCTGCAGTGCTTCGAAGCCGCCGCCCGCCATTTAAGCTTCACCCGCGCCGCCGAAGAGCTGCACCTGACCCAGAGTGCCGTGAGCAAGCAGGTGGCGCAGTTGGAGGAGATGCTCTGCCACAACTTGTTCGAACGGGTGCGCCAGCGCTTGTACCTGTCGCCGGCGGGGTCGCTGTACCTCGCCGAAGTGCACAAGATCCTGACCCAGGTGGACATCTCCAGCCGCTATATCCTCACCTACGGCGGCGAAACCGAAGTGCTGCGCATCGCCACCCAACCGACCTTCGGCGACCGTTGGCTGGTGCCCAAGCTCAAGGATTTTGCGGCGAAACATCCGAAAATTCACTTGGATGTGCGCAACGAGCTGGAGCCTTTTGACGTGTTGCAGGCCAAGGCCGATATCGCGTTTTTCTTCGGCCAGGGCTCATGGCCGGGGGCGACTTGCATCGAGTTGTTCCGTGAGGCGGTGGTGCCGGTGTGTGCACCGGGTTTTGTCCCCGAGGGCAGCGATGCTTCGTCGCGCCACACCTTGCTGCAATGCACCTCGCGCCCGGAGGCCTGGCACGAATGGTTCCTGGAACAGGGCCTGCATTCGCAGAACAGCTACCACGGGCCGCGTTTCGACACGTTCTACATGTGCATTCGCGCGGCGCAATCGGGTTATGGCGTGGCGTTGGTGCCGCAGTACCTGGTGGCCGAAGAACTGGCCCAGGGCAGCCTGATGATTCCGTGGGACTACGCGATGCCCAGCAGCGGCGCGCACTTTATTGCGCATGCCGAACATGCCGGTGAGATTCCCAAGGTGAACGCTTTCCTGAACTGGATGGTGGAATACACCCAAGCACATCCCGACTTTTAATAATGACCCGGCGATTTTATTTCGTTTGCGACAAGGGCGGGCACCCGGCTTAGATAAAAACAAACCTGTCACTGCCGAGTCCCCGATTCATGAGCCGCGAAACCATCAGCCAGTCGATTTCCATCGTTCACCCCATCAGCCTCAGCCACGGTAAAAACGCCGAGGTCTGGGACACTTCGGGCAAACGCTATATCGATTTTGTCGGCGGTATCGGCGTGCTCAACCTCGGCCATTGTCACCCTGGCGTGGTCGAGGCAATTCGTGAACAGGCGACCCGGCTGACCCATTACGCGTTCAACGCCGCGCCTCACACGCCCTACCTCGAGCTGATGGATCGCCTGACGGCGTTCATCCCGGTGGACTACGCGGTCAGCGGCATGCTCACCAACAGCGGCGCGGAAGCGGCGGAAAACGCGCTGAAGATTGTGCGCGGCGCCACCGGCCGTACGGCGGTGATCGCCTTTGACGGCGCCTTCCATGGCCGCACCCTGGCCACGCTCAACCTCAACGGCAAGGTGGCGCCCTACAAACAAAAGGTCGGTGTACTGCCGGGCCCGGTGTATCACCTGCCCTACCCCAGCGCCGACAACGACGTGACCTGCGCCGAAGCGCTGAAGGCCATGGACCGTTTGTTCAGCGTGGAAATCGACGTCAACGACGTAGCGTGTTTCATCATCGAGCCGGTGCAGGGCGAAGGGGGTTTCCTTGCGCTGGGCATCGAGTTCGCCCAGGCCCTGCGGCGCTTTTGCGATGCGCACGACATCCTGCTGATTGCCGATGAAATCCAGTCGGGTTTTGGTCGTACCGGCCTGCGTTTCGCGTTCTCGCGCCTGGGTATCGAACCGGACTTGATCCTGTTGGGTAAAAGCATCGCGGGCGGTGTGCCGCTGGGCGCAGTCGTCGGACGCAAGGCGCTGATGGACAACCTGCCCAAAGGCGGCCTGGGCGGAACGTATTCCGGCAACCCCATCGCCTGTGCGGCGGCCTTGGCCACGCTGGATGCAATGACCGATGAGCACCTGAAAACCTGGGGTTCACAACAGGAAGAGGCCATCGTCCGCCGTTATGAAACCTGGCGCGCACAGGGCCTGACGCCCTACCTCGGCCGGCTCACCGGCGTCGGCGCCATGCGCGGTATCGAGCTGGCCAACGCCGATGGCACCCCAGCGCCAAAACAGCTGGCTCAATTATTGAGCCTGGCGCGGGACGCCGGGTTGCTGCTGATGCCCAGCGGCAAGGCGCGGCACATCATCCGTTTGCTGGCCCCGCTGACCATCGAGTCCGCGGTGCTGGAGGAAGGCCTGGATATCCTCGAGGCCTGCTTCAAGCAGTTGGACTCGTAACGCGCATCCACGGGTTGGCCTGTCCTTGACCTTGCCGGGGACGTCCGGGCTCGCTTGCCCCGAGAAATACGCCGCCACGTCCACCGCACCCTGGCTGGGTGCAGGTCAGTGGTCGCTTTTATAGGTTCATCAGGCCAGTATGTTTCAACGGGTTTAGCGAAAAGGGCCGTTGATAGGGGTCAGGACGAATCGATGACAACAACTTGCACTTGACCGTTGATAAGATGCCGTTTGATGACATGTACGTATTTCTGTACGTTTCAACCATCGATCGAGGACGCCATCATGGAAACCATCAACTCCACCAATGCCCGCGCCCATCTTTCCGAAACGATGGATCGGGTTAACGAAGACCACGTACCACTGCTGGTAACACGGCAAAAAGGTGAGCCGGTGGTGATGATTTCGTTGTCAGAGTTCAATGCGCTTGAAGAGACGGCCTATCTGCTGCGCTCGCCTAAAAATGCCGAACGCCTCATCAACTCAGTCAACAGCCTGCAAGCTGGCAAAGCCAAGCCAAGGCGGTTGATTGAAGAATGAACATACCCTTTACCCCTGAGGGCTGGGACGACTACCTCTGGTTTCAACAAAACGATAAGGCCGGGCTCAAGCGTATCAATTTGCTGATCAAGGCCATCCAGAGAGATCCGTTTGATGGGGTTGGAAAACCTGAACCCCTCAAGCACAACCTGAGTGGTTTCGGGTCGCGGCGGATTACAGCAGAGCATCGTCTCGTATATGGAATAGAAGACAATGAGGTACAGATTCTGATGTGCCGCTATCACTACTAACAACCTGCTCAGACCGATCTGAAATTGCCCAATGCAGCGCAAGGAAGCATTCGATGCTTGATATCCTCCAAGGCACGCCCGTTTGGGTTTACGCCATCTACCTGTGGGTCTGCTACTACGGCATCAAGGCCTGCCTGGGCGGCCGCGAGAATCGTCGCTCGCTGGTGATCTTGCCGGTGGTGCTGGTGGTGTGGTCGCTGATGTCGCTGGCGCCTTCAATCTTGTCGAGCGGCGCCTGGGGCGGCGGCGCGGCTCTGGGCAGCCTGGTGGGCATGCTGCTGTTCAATGCGCAAGGCGCCCGGCTGGATGCCAATGGCGAAACCCTGGTGTTGCCAGGCACCTGGAAGACCCTGCTGATCTCACAGTTGTTCTTTGCGGTGAAGTATTACTTCGGCTACCAACAGGCGGTACATCCGTTGCTGCTCAGCACGCCGTCGATGCTGATGACGCTGGGCGGCGTATCGGGCTTTACCGTGGGCCTGTTTTGCGGACGGGCAATCCGGTTGCAACGGACGCTGACGGCATTGCGTCGGGACAAGGGCATTGTGCTGCCTTGACCTGATCCCCCTGCGCGCTGAAAATGCGCGACGCTTTTTTGTCCTCGTTTACTGAAGTAGTGAAATTTCAATGTCCGATTCTTACACCGAAAAATCCGCCCCCGAAGAATCCGTACTCGCCTTGCAGTCCAAAGCCGAGTACGAAAACGCCATCAATCTTTCACAGCATGTGCCGGCCGCCAAGATCATCAGCGAGATGGTGCTGGACGCTTTCCACACTTCCAAGGAAAGCGACCAGATCCGCGAGCTGCGCGTGGCGATCCGCCAGGCCCATGACGCCTTCGACGACGACAAGGCCTATGACCTGATGGGCCAGCTCAAGCAACTCAAGGATGCAGAAGCCGCGGACAACGCCGCCCTGGAAAACCTGAGCAGCCAGTTTTCCATCAGTCGCATCCTGTCCAGCTTCAAGGACGACCCCGAGTTTCAGGAGTTGGTCTACGGTTTGGCGTTGAAGGTGCTGAACCAGAGCCACCAGGCCATCAGCAACCCGAGCGCCGGCAAGAGCAAGGCGTCACGGCCCAAGAAAGAAGCCGAGGTGTTTGTGATCAGCAAGGATGGCATCAGTGTCACCCTACCGTTGCGCACGCCGCGCTCGAAGCTGAACGTTGACCGTGAGGCGTTCGAGTTTTTGGGCTTCAGCTTTGTGGGTGAAGGCGATGAAGCGGAGCTGGAGGTGGAGAGCTTTGTGGATAACGCCGGCGCCGAGCAGCCGTTGAGCCGCAAGAGCGTGATCACTGCGTTGCAGCAGCAGACGGCGTTTGAGGGGTACAGCATCGCGCAGCAGTAACTGACACCATGGAGTAACTGTGGGAGCCCCCTCCCACAGCTTGAATTGTGTCAGTTGATCGGTTCGATCTGCGCCGCAAACACTTCGCGAAACCGCTCCATCTCCCGCTTGTTCCCTACTGTCACCCGCACCCACTGCGGCCAGTCTTTCCACACCCGTCCGATCAGCACGCCTTGCGCGGCCAGTTTCTCGATCACCTGCGCCGCCGGCTGTTTCACGTCGATCATGAAACAGTTCGCCTGGGAGGCCGTGCAGGTGAACCCACGCCCTTTCAGCCAGGCTACCGTCTCGTCGCGCAGTTGGTTATTGAGCGCCTTGCGTTGCGGCAGCAGTTTCACATCTTCAAGGCTGGCGAGGCCGCCAAGCAGGGTACAGCCCGCCGGGACGTTGTCGCCGCCAAACACGGCCAGCCGCTCCAACAGCGCCGGGTGGCCGATCGCCAAGCCCAGGCGGGCGCCGGCCATGCCATAGATTTTCGAGAAGGTGCGCAGCACCAGCAGGTCGTCGTGGTCCTTGACCCAACTGACGACGCTGGGCACGTCGGCGAAGTCGATATAGGCCTCGTCCACCACCAGCACGCTGCCTTTGGGTTTATCCGCCAAGGCTTGGCGGATGGCGTCGATGGGGGTCACGGTGCCTGTGGGGTTGTTGGGGTTGCACAGGTAGAGCATCCCGGCCTGTGGATCGGCGGCGAGCATGGCCGGGATGTCGTGGGCGTGGTCGGCGTTCAGGCTGACCTCCTTCACCGGCGCCCTGCTCGACTCGGCGGCCTGACGCGGCACTTCGTAAGACGGCGTGGGCATTACCAGGCCGCGGGTTTCGCTGGTGAATGCCAGCACGGCATAACGCAACGCGGCCATCGAGCCTGCGAAAACGGCCACTTGCTCCTCGGCAATGCCTTGCTGCTGGGCAAACAACCCGGCCAGGGCGTACATGTGTTTGTAGGGATAACGCCCGGACGTGGCGATCCCTTGCTGCATTGCGTCACGGGCGGCGCGTGAGGGCCCGTAGGGGCTTTCGTTGTAGTTGAGCAGCACCTTGTCAGTCTTGGTCGGCGGTGGGCTGGCAACGGCCCAATCCAGGCGCCCCAGCAGTGGCAGGGCTGCGCCCAGGGCGAGAAGGGACCGGCGACTGACGGTGACCATAGGGCTACTCCTTGTAAAGACGTCCTTGTAGACGGGTGATGGATTCGCACAACTCGTACAGAGGGGTATGACGAGATAAACCTCCGCAGATTTAAACCCGCGCCCAAGAAAAAGCCCCGCGCTTCTCTCGAAGGCGGGGCTTTTTCACTGCGAGGCCACTCAGTGAGCGTAGGTCAGCAACAGCTCTTTCGGCACTTGGAAATCCAGGGACATCATCACGCTGAGCGCGGTGATGGTGAAGATCGAGAACACGAACAGCTTGCGGGCCCAGACGGTGTCGTCCACCGCCTTGTAGCCGGTCCAGGCCATGTACAACCAGTACATGCCCATGGCCGCCGCGACGGCGAGGTAGCTCATGCCGGCGTAGCCACTGAAGGTCAACATCAAGGTCGCCACGAGGAAGGCCAGGATGTACAGCAGGATGTGTTTCTTGGCGACCTGGATGCCACGCTTGACCGGCAATACCGGAATCGACGCAGCCAGGTAGTCGTTGAAACGGAAGATCGCGATGGCGTAGGAATGCGGCATCTGCCACAGGCTGAACATCACCAGCAGCACCAGCGCAGCCATGTCGAAGCTATTGGTCACAGCCACATAACCAATCACCGGCGGCATCGCCCCCGACAGACTGCCCACCAGCGTGCCGTGAACCGACTTGCGCTTGAGGTACAGGCTGTAGAGGCCGACGTAGATGACAAAGCCGATCACGGCAAACAACGCCGCCAACGGATTGGCCACCTTGTACAACAACACCACGCCGGCGACACCCAGGACGGTCGCGAAGATCAGTGCCAGCTTCAGGGAGATCAAGCCCTGAACCAGCACGCGATTCTTGGTGCGCTCCATCTTGATGTCGATGTCGCGGTCGATGCAGTTGTTGAATACACAACCGGAAGCTACCACCAGGGACGTACCGATCATCGCAGCCAGGAAGATGGCCAGATCGACATGTCCCTGGGAGGCCAGGAAGAAACCGCCCGCCACAGAAAGCACGTTACCGAAAATGATCCCCGGTTTGGTGATTTGGATAAAGTGCTTAAGCGACATCGGGTCTTACCTCACTTCGCCATCATGAACGTATGGATGCTGAACATGATCCATATCGACAGGCCAACCAGCAGCAGGATTACTAAGCCTGCGAAGACGAACGCAATCACGTTATCGCGCTGCTCTTTAGAGCGGTCCAAGTGCAGGAAGTACACCAGGTGAACCAGCACCTGAATCACCGCGAACGCCAAGACGATCATCAAGGTGATCGACTTCGGCAGGGTCGGGTACATCACCAGACCGAACGGGATGAGCGTCAGGATTACCGACAGGATGAAGCCGATAGCGTAAGACTTAACGCTGCCGTGGCTCGCATCATGGCTGTCATGGTCATGGGAGTGTGCATTAGCCATTACAGAGTCCCCATCAGGTAAACAACGGTGAAGACGCAGATCCAGACCACGTCCAGGAAGTGCCAGAACAGGCTCAGGCAGCTCAGGCGAGTCTTGTTGGTGTTGGTCAGGCCGTGTTTATTGACCTGATACATCATCACCGCCATCCACAGCAGGCCGGCCGTTACGTGCAGACCGTGGGTGCCGACCAGCGTGAAGAACGCCGACAGGAAACCGGAACGGTGCGGGCCGTAGCCTTCGGAGATCAGCAGGTGGAACTCGTTGATCTCCATGCCGATGAAGCCCAGGCCGAACAGGAAGGTCAGTGCCAACCAGCTCAGTACGCCTTTTTTGTTGCCCTTGTAGAAGGCCAACATGGCGAAGCCGTAGGTGATCGAACTGAACAACAGCAAGGCAGTTTCGCCGAGCACGTAAGGCAGTTCGAAGATGTCGTGGCCCGACGGGCCACCCGCTACGTTGTTTACCAGTACCGCGTACACCGCGAAGATCGACGCAAACAAGATGCAGTCGGTCATCAGGTAGAGCCAGAAACCGAAAACGGTCATCGGCCCCGAGTCGTGGTGATGGTCATCGTGCCCATGGTCATCGACATGGGCGTGTCCAGCATTGGTCACTAAGTTCGACATGGTTTAAGCCTGTTCCAACGAGGTTTCTACACGGTTGGCCGGGATTTTCTTCTCGGCGACCAGGCGAGCGTGTTGCTCGGCTTCGATGCGTTCGATCGTTTCGACCGGCACCATGTAGCCTTGATCATCACGTGCAGCGTGGACGATGAAGTAACCGATGGTGCCCACCAGGCCCACGATTGCCAGCCACCAGATGTGCCAGATCATCGCGAAACCGAACACGGTCAACAGCGCACCCATCACCACGCCGGTGGCGGTGTTGTTTGGCATGTGGATCGGTTCGTAGTGCTTAGGACGCTGGTACGCAGTACCGTCTTCCTTGGCTTCGGTGAACGCATCAATGGTGTTCGCAGTCGGGATCACGGCGAAGTTGTAGAACGGTGGTGGCGACGAGGTCGACCATTCCAGGGTGTGGCCATTCCATGGGTCGCCAGAGTCGCAAGCGTTCTGCTTACGGTCACGGATGCTCACGTACAGCTGGATCAACTGGCAGGCGATACCCACAGCGATCATGATTGCACCGAACATGGCGACGTACAGGTACGGCACCCACTCAGGGTTGGTGGTGGCGTTCAGACGACGGGTCATGCCCATGAAGCCCAGTGCATAGAGCGGCATGAACGCGACGAAGAAGCCCGAGATCCAGAACCAGAATGCAGCCTTGCCCCAGCCTTCGTGCAGCTTGAAGCCGAACGCTTTCGGGAAGTAGAAGCTGAAACCAGCGATGTAACCGAATACAGCACCACCGATGATCACGTTGTGGAAGTGAGCGATCACGAACAGGCTGTTGTGCAGGACGAAGTCAGCACCCGGGATGGCCAGCAGTACGCCGGTCATGCCGCCGATGGCGAAGGTCACCATGAAGCCCAGGGTCCACAGGACCTGGCTGGTCATGCGCAGACGGCCGTGGTAGATGGTGAACAGCCAGTTGAATAGCTTCACCCCCGTCGGGATGGAAATCAGCATCGTCGCCAGGCCGAAGAAGGCGTTGACGCTGGCCCCCGAACCCATGGTGAAGAAGTGGTGCAGCCACACCATGAAGCCCAGTACGGAGATTGCGCCCGATGCGTAAACCATCGAGTGGTGACCGAACAGGCGCTTGCCGGTAAAGGTCGAGATCACTTCGGAGAAGATACCGAACGCTGGCAGGATCAGGATGTACACCTCAGGGTGACCCCATGCCCAGAACAGGTTCACGTACATCATTGGATTGCCACCAAGTTCGTTGGTGAAAATGTGGAAATCCAGGTAACGGTCAAGCGACAGCAGCGCCATGGTAGCGGCCAGGATCGGGAACGAAGCCACGATCAGGACGTTGGCCCAGGTGCAGGTCCAGGTGAAGATCGGCATGTCCATCAGTTTCATGCCAGGGGCGCGCATTTTCAGGACGGTGGCCAGGAAGTTGACCCCCGTCAGTGTCGTCCCGAGTCCTGATAACTGTAGCGCCCAGATGTAGTAGTCCACACCCACGCCAGGGCTGTATTGCAGGCCCGACAATGGCGGATACGCAACCCAACCGGTCTTGGCGAATTCGCCGACACCCAGGGATACGTTGATCAGCACAACGCCGGAAACCAGCAGCCAGAAGCTCAGGGAGTTCAGGAACGGGTAGGCAACGTCACGGGCGCCAATCTGCAGCGGCAAGGCAAGGTTCATCAGGCCGGTGAAGAATGGCATCGCCATGAAGATGATCATGATCACACCGTGGGCGGTGAAGATCTGGTCATAGTGTTCAGGTGGCAGGTAGCCAGGCGAACCCTCGGTGGCCATGGCCAACTGGGTACGCATCATGATGGCGTCGGCAAAACCACGCAGCAGCATGACCATGGCCACGATGACGTACATGACACCGATTTTCTTGTGGTCGACCGACGTCAACCACTCGGTCCACAGGTAGGTCCACTTCTTGAAATAAGTGATTGCTGCAAACAGTGCCAGACCACCCAGCGCGATCATGGCGATGGTAATCATCACAATCGGCTCGTGGAACGGGACCGCATCCCAACTTAATTTACCAAACATCGTTTACTCCTCTGCCCCAGCAGTTGAATGCGAGCCCGTGTCAGAACCTTCAACCGCGGCCACTTCTTTCTTCTCGTGCTTGACCGGCTTGCCTGGTTTCATGCCTTCGTACTTGTCGACGATTTTCTGAAACAGGTTCGGCTCATACGTGGAGTACAGGGCGACTGGGTTGTTCTGGCTTGGTTTGGTCAGGGCGTCGTATTCAGCTTGATCAAGCTGTTTAGGTGCGGCCTTGACTTCGGCTACCCAGGCGTTGAAATCTTCCTGGCTCGTCGAGATGGCTTTGAATTTCATGCCGGTGAAGCCAGCGCCGCTGTAGTTCGCGGAGATGCCTTCCATTTCAGCTTTTTCGTTGGCGATCAGGTGCAGTCGGGTCTGCATGCCTGCCATCGCGTAGATCTGACCGCCCAGGGCAGGGATGAAGAACGAGTTCATCACGGCGTCGGAGGTGATCCGGAAATTAAGCGGGGTGTTTTCCGGGAAGCGGATCTGGTTAACGGTGGCGATACCCAGGTCCGGGTAGATGAACAGCCACTTCCAGTCCAGCGCGACCACTTCGATGTTGATCGGCTTGACGTCGGACTCCAGCGGACGGTACGGGTCCAGCTCGTGGGTCGACTTATAGGTGATGTAACCCAAGGCGATGATGATGAGGATCGGAACCAGCCACACCGCGATTTCGATCTTGGTGGAGTGCGACCACTTCGGCGCGTAGGTCGCGTTGGTGTTCGACGCGCGGTATTTCCAGGCGAAGGCGAAGGTCATGATGATCACAGGCACCACGACCAACAGCATCAGCAGGGTGGCGGTGATGATCAGGTTTCGTTGATCCAGACCGATCTGTCCTTTTGGGTCCATCAAGGTCCACTTGCAGCCTCCCAGCATTAACATCATGCCCAGCAGCGGCAAAAAGCCTAGTAATCGGGGGTACCTGTTTTTACTCATCTCACGACCTCTAAAGCAGCTTGCGCAATGCAGTTGGGTTTTGATCGCCAACACTTCACCCTGCCAAGGGTTGGCATTTCTCTTCGATTGAATAAGAGCCTGCCCGTCACGCCATAACTGTACGTTTCACGGACCTGCGGTGAGTTCTTATTCGATTTCGTGGTTAAAGGCCTTGTTACAGACCAATTCCATTTGGTGCGGATAGTTGAAAGGCTGCCGGAACCTTGGGGTCGCACAGAGCCATCCATCTGCCCCTCGACCGCTCCAGTGCTCAAATATTGAACAGCACAGGACATTCAGTGCGGGCGATTGTAGTTAGCTAGCGATGTATAAACCATGTCTTATAAAGAAATAATTTTTATCGATTACAGCAATAATCCTTCACCATTATTGCAACGGTTCGCGATCTTATCGCGTTCAATTCTCAACAAAAACCACAAAAATTGCCGTGTTATAGGGCAATCCGCCACAGCCCTTACAGCGCGTAAGGGCATGCCAAACCGATGCAACCCCCCATAAAACAAGGCATTCGGACATCACCGAATCGCTGGTTCGGCGTGAGGTGCGTGGCATTGGCGCAACCACAAACTGACAGCACATCTTGGCCGCTTGATGCAAATTTAAGCAGCCGTTTGGCCGGTCAGAAACGTCCTGCGGACGCTTCCGTGTGACAACATGTCGCACGCTGCGCGCACCTGAAATTGTCCGGCGTCACGTTCTGTTCACAAATCCCCACAAGCAAAAACGCCCCGGCCTTCCGTTAAGAAAGACCGGGGCGTTTGGGTGATGGGCTCAGGCTGTGTGCTGGCGATTCCGGTAGATACCCAGCGGTACCAGGATCACCGTCAGCACGAAGGCGACCAATGCCCACTGCGCCAGTGACAGACCGAGTACGGGTGGATAAGGGGTGCTGCAGAAGCCATCAACCTGGAAGCCCAGGGGAAACACCTTGGCCAGGGGCAGGTCATCGACAATCGGTTGCAGCACATCGATGCCGCAGCTCACCTGAGGGAAGAACTGGGTGTACACATGATGGCCGGCGGCGGCCACCCCGCCGAGGGCGCTGAGTATCACCAGGCCTTCAAACAGCGTGAGGGCGCCTTTGGTGCGCATGGCTGCGCCGATGAACGCGAAGATCGCGATCAACAGCAAGGCGTAGCGTTGCAGGATGCACAGCGGGCATGGGGCCTCGCCCAGTACGACCTGCATGTAGAGCGCACCGCCGATCAGCGCCAGGCAGATGATGCCCAGCAACACCAGAAAGCGCCGCTCCCTGCCTAAACGCAATTCGTCACTCATCTCCGTTTCCCTTTGCCTGATTATGGTTGTGGCGTATGGCCGCAAGTTTACACACAGGGAGTGGTTTAAACAGAGGGGGTTAACGGGGGATTAATCATGGGAAATGTTGTGGCGGACCTGTGGCGAGGGCGCTTGCTCCCGTTGGGCTGCGAAGCGGCCCTAAAAAGATGGGAGCGCTGCGCACTGGAGCGCCAGCCCGGTCCAACGGGAGCAAGCTCCCTCGCCACAGGTTATGTGTACCTATTCCAGGGCCGCCGCTGGGCCGAAGAATTCATAGCGGCTTTGTTTTTCGGGGACACCCAAGGCTTTGAGGTGGCGTTTGATCGCGGCCATGAAGCCTTTAGGGCCGAGGAAGTAAGCATCGATGTCGCGCTGCTCGGGCAACCAGGCGGCCAGCTGTTCCTGGCTCAGCAGGCCGACGTTGTCCGCTGCGGGGCTCACACCGTCGTCTTCGGCGTAGCAGTAGTAACGCTTGAGTTGCGGGTGCTGGGCCGCCAGGGCATCCACCCAGTCGCGGAACGCATGCACGGCGCCATTACGTGCGCAGTGGATAAAGTGCACCGGGCGCTCAGTGGCCAAGGCGGCTTCGAGCATCGGCAAGGTCGGCGTGATGCCTACCCCGCCGCTGATCAGCACCAACGGTTTGTCGCTGGCCGCCAGGGTGAACTCGCCCGACGGTGGGAACAGGTCGATGGTCGCCCCGACGTGCAGTTGGTCGTGCAGGTAGTTGGACACCCGCCCACCCGCTTCGCGCTTGACGCTGATGCGGTACTGGCCCGCATCGGTCAGGGCCGACAGCGAATAGTTGCGGCGTACTTCTTCACCCTCCAGCACCAGCTTCATGCCGATGTACTGGCCAGGCGCGGCGGCGAGGACTGGGCCGTTATCCACCGGGGCGAAATAGAAGGAGGTGATTTCAGCACTCTCCTCCACGCGCTTGACCAGCGTGAACGGCCGCGCACCGCGCCAGCCGCCGGGGGCCTGGGCTTTCTCCTCATAGATCGCCGCCTCGGCGCCAATCAGGATATCCGCCAACTGGCCGTAGGCTGCACCCCAGGCATTCATCACCTCGGGGGTCGCGATCTCGCTGCCGAGCACTTCGGAAATGGCGCGCAGCAGGCAGGCGCCGACGATCGGGTAGTGCTCCGGCAGGATCTGCAGCGCCACGTGCTTGTTGATGATCTTGGCCACCAAATCGCCAAGCTGGTCCAACTGGTCGATATGCCGCGCGTACATCAACACGCCGTTGGCCAGGGCGCGAGGTTGGTCACCGCTCGCCTGGTGCGCCTGGTTAAACAGCGGGCGAACCTCCGGGTACTCAGAGAGCATCATGCGGTAGAAATGGGTGATCAGCGCTTCGCCACCGCTTTCCAGCAAGGGCACGGTGGATTTGACGATGGCACGGTCTTGGGCACTAAGCATGGGAGCCTCCTGGGCTTCTTCACTGATTACCCTGACGTACTCAGTATTCGTACCAACTTATAAACCTATATTTTTCAATGAGTTAAATAACTAGTAGTCAATATGACTTCCTACAATCTATAGTCATAAGGACTACAAGGAGTCATTATGACTGCGAAATCACTGCTCACCACCCTGCTGCCCTTGGTCGCCGACCTGTCCCGCGAACTGCCCGAAGGCGAGCGTTACCGCCGCCTGCTGCAAGCCATGCGCGCCCTGCTGCCCTGCGACGCCGCCGCGCTGTTGCGCCTGGACGGCGACTCGCTGGTGCCGCTCGCCGTCGACGGTTTGAGCGCCGATACCCTGGGCCGGCGCTTCAAGGTCAGTGAGCATCCGCGCTTCGCCGTATTGCTGAGCAGCCCCGGCCCCACGCGCTTCGACAGCGACAGCGAATTGCCCGACCCCTACGACGGCCTGGTCGATGGACTGCACGGCCACCTGGAAGTGCACGACTGCATGGGCTGCCCACTGTTTGTCGACGACCATCCCTGGGGCTTGCTGACCCTGGACGCGCTCGACACCGAACGTTTCGAACGCGTTGAGCTGGATGCCCTGCAAGCCTTCGCCAGCCTCGCCGCCGCCACCGTCAACGTCGCCGAGCGCATCGAGCGCCTGGCCCTGCGTGCCGAAGACGAACACCAGCGTGCCGAGATCTACCGCCAGGCCAGCGGCCAGCAGCACAAGGAAATGATCGGGCAGAGCAAAACCCACAAACGCCTGGTGGAGGAAATCAAGTGGGTGGGCGGCAGCGACCTCACCGTGCTGATCACTGGCGAAACCGGCGTGGGCAAGGAACTGGTGGCCCAGGCCATTCACGCCGCCTCACATCGCGCGGACAAACCGCTGATCAGCCTCAACTGCGCCGCCCTGCCGGAAACCCTGGTGGAAAGCGAGCTGTTCGGCCATGTACGCGGCGCCTTTACCGGTGCGCTGAACGAACGCCGGGGCAAGTTCGAGTTGGCCAATGGCGGCACGCTGTTCCTGGATGAAGTGGGCGAGCTGTCGTTGACGGTACAGGCCAAGCTGCTGCGGGTGCTGCAAAGCGGCCAGTTGCAGCGCCTGGGGTCGGACAAGGAGCATCAGGTGGATGTGCGCTTGATCGCCGCCACCAACCGCGACCTCGCTGACGAAGTACGCAACGGCCGCTACCGCGCCGACTTCTACCACCGCCTCAGTGTGTACCCGCTGCAAGTGCCGGCGCTGCGCGAGCGCGGGCGCGATGTGTTGCTGCTGGCCGGTTTCTTCCTTGAACAGAACCGCTCACGCATGGGCCTGGGCAGCCTGCGCCTGACCAGCGATGCCCAGGCGGCGCTGTTGGCCTATAACTGGCCAGGCAACGTACGAGAGCTGGAACATTTGATCGGACGCAGCGCGCTGAAAGCCCTCGGCAACTGTCGCGAGCGTCCGAAGATTCTCAGCCTGAGTGCACAGGACCTCGACCTGCCCGATATCAGCGCGCCGGTGGTCGAAGCGCCGGCCGACACCGGCCTCGCCGTCACCGGCGACCTGCGCCAGGCCACCGAGCAATACCAACGCCAAGTCATCAGCGCCTGCCTGGAACGCCATCAGCACAACTGGGCCAGCGCCGCTCGCGAACTGGGCCTGGACCGCGCCAACCTCGGCCGCATGGCCAAGCGCCTGGGGATGAAATAAAAGGATCCCCCCCCTCTAAATGGGGGCTTGCCTGCGATAGCGGTGAACCAATCAAAGATAAGGCGGCTGACACAACGCCATCGGGGGCAAGCCCCCTCCCACACTAGACTGCCTTCGCTTCGAAAACCGGGCTCGTAACCTTCGGTTTCCTAAACACCAACACATTCCCCACCATCACCAGCACCAACCCCGCCAACGCCGGCGCGGTCCACTGATACCCCTCGGCAAACGCCGACACATTCAACGCCACCACCGGGAACAGCACCGTGCAATACGCAGCACGCTCCGGCCCCATGCGCCCCACCAGCGTCAGGTACGCCGTGAACCCGATCACCGACCCTGGGATCACCAAGTACCACAACGCCGCGACATACCGCGCACTCCAGTCCATCTCGAACGGGATCCCGCGCACCGCGCAATACGTTGCCAGCATCGCCGCGCCATACGCCATGCCCCAGGCATTGGTGGTCAACGGCCTGAGCCCAGCCTTCTGCTGCAGACTCGAGAGCATATTGCCGGCCGAGAAACACATCGTCCCCAACAACGCCAAGCCCAGGCCAAGCAGGGTCTGCGGGCTAGCGGTATGCCCCACCACTTCCGGCCAGAACAACAAGCCCAACCCGGCCAACCCCAGGCCGCCGCCCATCAACACATTACGCGCGACCCGCTGGCCGAAAAACACCCGGGCATTGAGTGCGTTCCACAACGTGGCCGTGGAAAACACCACCGCCACCAGGCCGCTGGGGATCCATTGGCTGGCGGTCAGGAAGCACATGAAGTTAACGCAGAACAGGCACAAGCCCTGGGCGACGCAGATCAGGTGCCCGCGGCGGTTCATCACCTGCAACTTGCGGCTCAGCAGCAACAGCGCAAACAGCACCAGCGCCGCCAGGCCGAAGCGATACACGATGGACACAGGAATCGCCACCACGCCCAGCTGCCATTTGAGGGCAATCCAGGTGGTGCCCCAGATCAGCACGGTGAGTAAGTAGAGGGAAAGGTTCATGACGGGCTCCGGTGATTGAGCCCCAGTGTCACCCTGCCCCCGCGGAAGGGTCTTGCACAATCTTGCGCTTTTGTCGGGCAGCGGGAGCACAGCGCCAGCATCGCGGAGTAGGATGCAAGGCGTCGGAGAGTATTCACCATGCCAGATCTGGAATCCCTGCAAGTCTTTCAAGCGCTTAACCGCTCGCCCAACGCACGGCTCGAAGCCTGCGCCGAGCTCGGTGACGGCTTGTCTGCAGCCTTGTGGAGCAACCACCACGACTCGCAGGATTACCAGGCGCCCAGCCATCACACCCTGTCGTGCTACATCGGCGGCGGCACCGGCACGTTCCGGCGCGACCAGCCCGGCACCAAGGGTGGGCCGGACAAGCTGTGCATCCTGCCCGCCGAGCATCAGTCGGCGTGGGTGATCAACGGCGAGATTCGCCTGGCCCACGTGTATTTCAGCCCGGAGCAATTTGCCCTCGGTTGCATCACCCTGCTCGACCGCGAGCCCCGCGCGTTGCAACTGCGGGAAAGCACCTTTCTGGAGGACGCCAGCCAGGCCCGACGCTTTCACCAGTTGATCGCCCTCAACTGGCACGAACCCGCCGAGCGCCTGCTGACCAGCAGCCTGGCCCATGAAATGCTCAGCCATACCTTGCTCAGCCAGGTAGGCGCGCGCGAGGGGCTGCGTTTGAAAGGCGGGCTGGCGGCGCATCAACGGCGGCGATTGGTGGAGTACATCGACCAGCACCTGGAAGACCCGATCAGCCTGGGCCAACTGGCCGGGATGTGCGCGTTGTCCGAGTACCATTTCGCGCGGATGTTCCGCCAAAGCTTCGGCCTGCCGCCCCATCAATACCTGCTGGCACGGCGGCTGACCCGCGCCCAGGCGCTACTGCGCAGCGGCGCCTTGCCCCTGGGCGAGATCGCGTTGCTGTGCGGTTTCTCCAGCGCCAGCCACTTCACCCATCGTTTTCGCCAAGCCATGGGCGCCACGCCCGGCGAATACCGCCAGGCGCTCGGCGCTTAGGTCATCAACCCCAGGGCCTTGGCCTTGGCCACCGCTTGTGTACGTCGCTCCACACCCAACTTGCTGTGGATGCGCCGCGCATGGGTTTTGACGGTGTGCAGGGAGATAAACAGCCGATCGGCGATTTCCAGGTTGGAGTTACCAAGGGCGATCAACTGCAGCACTTCCAATTCGCGCTGGCTCAGGGGGTTGTCCACCGCGCCCGGCGTTGACGCCTGCGGCTCCATCCCCAGCTCACGCAACAACCCCGGCGAACGCAAACGCAGTTCACGAATCGCCTGCTGCACCTGACAACGACCGGCCAGTTCCAAGCCGGTTTGCAGCGAGCGACGCGCCAGGGCAGCGTCGCCCAATTGCCAGGCCACTTCACCCAACACCAGGTGCAGCTCGGTTTCCAGGCAGAGCATGCCGCGCTGGTGGGTGGTTTCCAGCAAGGCACTGAGCCGCGCCACCGGTTGTTCGGCGCAGCCCAGTTTGACCTCTGCCAGCACCAGCAAATATTCCAGGCGCGGAATCAATTCCAGGGTGGCCGGCGGCGCCTGTTTGGCCAGGGGCCCACGGAAGTGGCGGAGCACACGGCGCACCGCTTCTGCGGTCAGTTCGGCGCGACCTTGCTGCAGCCAGAAATGCCCGCTGACCAACAGCAGCACCGCACGGTACACCGTCTCGGGCACCTGGCGTTGCTGCATCAGCCGTTCCGCGTCGCGCAGCTGCACAAAGGCCTGGGCGTAGTCGCCACGGTTGGCGGCCAGCAGGGCCAGGCCGAGAAACCCATAAAGGACGCGCTTATCCTGGCTGTGCAGGCACATTTTCAAGCCTGCCTGGAAACAGGCGTCCGCCAGGCTGTCTTGCCCCTGGCGCAATGCCAAGTGCCCGCGCCGCAGGGCAATACGTCCCACCAATGGCCCGGCCTTGAGCCGCTGCTTGAGCAACATCGCCTGCACGTTTTCCAACAAACTCTGTGCCCGATAGGGGGCACCGCGCTGTTCCAGCAACTGTGCGTGATCCAGTTCGAGCAGGGCCTCGAGCAACAATGAACCCTGGGCGCGCGCCAGGCACAGCGCTTCACGGTTCAGGGCCTGGGCAATGTCCAGCTCGCCGCGCAGCAAGGCTTGCTGGGTCAGGCCCGACAGGCACATCAACCGCGAGGTCCAGGCGCTGTCGGGCAAGGCTTGCAACGCTTCAAGGAAATGCTCGCGGGAACGCTCGGCGTCACCGCCCAAGTGCAACAGCCAGCCCCACTGCGCTTGCCAGCGCGCGAGTAAATGCCGCTGCAGTGCCGCCGTCGGTTGCGGAGCGAAGCGCGCCAACTGGTCGATGCATTGCGCGGCCTGGTCGAAGCGCCCGGCGAACAGCAGCGCCGCCGTCACCAGCCCCACCAGTTGTGCCGAGCCGAGCATCAATTCGTCGCCGTGCTGTTCATGCAGGCGCAACAGCAACACCGCGTTCTGCTGACGGAACAAGTCCTCGAAACTGAAATGCTGTAACAGGCTCACCGCCACTTCATATTCTTCGGCCAGCAGCGCTTGTTCAAACGCAGCCTGCCAGTCCTGCTCGGTGGTGAACCACTGGCAGGCGCGACGGTGCCAGGAACGTTTGGCCGGCCAGGGCTCATCGCGCAGCAATTGGGCAAGCGGTGGAAAAACCTGCAACCAGTCGGTGTCTTCCCAAGGCTGGATAAACGCACCGAGGGCCTGCAGGTCGCGCAGGTAGTGGTCACCGTCGCCAAAGCCGAACAGGTGCTCACACAATCCGGTGTTGAAGCGCGGCAGATGGGCGAGCACGCGCCAGGCTTCGGCCAGTTCCGGCGGCAAGGTACTGAACAGTTCGTGCTGCAAGTAGTCGAGCAAGGTCTTTTCCGGGTGCCCTTCCCCGAGCAAAGCGATACGCACACCGGCGCACCAACCGCCGCTGAACTGCAGCACGCTGTCGACAGAAAGCCCCAGCGCAGGATTGAGCAGTTGCTGAATCTCCTCTGGGCTGAACGCCAGATCGGCACCGCACTCCAGCAACTCATCGTCGAGCAGCAACCGTGGCCAATTGCACATCGGCCGGCGCCGCGCCCCCAGCCACCACGTCAACGCCGGGCTGCTGACGGTGAGCAAGCGGTCGAGCAACGCGTCGGTGTCGGGGGTGGGCAAGCGACAGAAGTCATCGAGAAACACCCACGCCGGCGTCTGCCACTGAGTGAGGTCCAGCAGCAGCGTCGCTTCATCGGTGAATGACAGGCCGAGGTTCTGCGCCAGGCGTCGGCAAACGTCGACCGGGCTTAAAGCAACACCGTTGAACGGCAGCCAGTACACCTGGCACCCCACCGGCGCCTGCAATGCACACTCGGCCAGCAACGCACTCTTACCGCTGCCACCCGGGGCGCACAGCAATTTGACCCTGACCTGCGCCGCCAGCAAAGGCTCGGCCAGGCGTGGGCGCAGCAGATGGTGGGCGGACAGCCGAGGCATGAATCCAGGACGGTCCAGGCAGCGTGTCATGGCGGTCATTGCTGCATCCTGCGTTCTTATTGTTATGCAACCAGGCACCTACCCTAGTCCTGTGTTTGGCGGTTGTTGAAGAAGTATTCAGCGGGGTGATTTCCAGCCATGCATAAAACCCCATGTGGGAGGGGCGGTGCGACGATTCGACTTGCTCCCGATGGCGGTGTATCAGTCGGCCCATCCATTGACTGACACGCCCTCATCGGGGGCAAGCCCCCCCACCTGTTTGACCCTGCTTCGATCCGGATCAGCGCACCCCTTCAGCCCTCAGCGCAGCCGGCGTGTAGTCCGCCGCCTTGGCATTGAAACCAAACACAAAGCTGCTCTTCTCCTCGTTCTTCATGCCCAGCGCGATGTAGCGCCCGGCGATGATGTCGTAGAGGGTTTCCACGGTGTACGCCGGGGTCTGGTGGTTGTAGTAGAACTGCGCATGACCTTCGGCAACCCGCCACAGTTGGCCACGGCCGTCGTAGTGGTCCACCAGCGCCACCTGCCAGCTGTCCTCGTCGATGTACATGTGGCGCTTGGCGTAGATATGCCGCTCACTCGGCTTGACCGTGCCCACCACTTCCCACACGCGGTGCAGCTCATAGCGGGTCAGGTCCTGGTTGATGTGGCCGGCCTTGATGATGTCGTCGTACTTGAGCGTCGGTTGGTCGAGCTTGTAGCTGTTGTAGGGAATGTACATCTCCTTCTTGCCCACCAGCTTCCAGTCGTAGCGGTCCGGGGCGCCGGAGAACATGTCGAAGTTGTCGGAGGTGCGCAGGCCGTCCGAGGCGGTGCCCGGCCCGTCATACGCCACTTGCGGCGCACGGCGTACGCGGCGTTGGCCGGCGTTGTAGATCCAGGCCAGGCGCGGCTCTTTCACCTGGTCGAGGGTTTCATGCACCAGCAACACATTACCCGCCAAGCGCGCCGGCGCGGTCACCGACTGCTTGAAGAAGGTCAGCACGTTGGCGGCCTTGGCCGGGTCCATGTCGGGGATCAGTTGCGGCACGGCCACTTCTTCCTCGAAGCGGATCGGCGTGTAGCTGCCGTTGGTCTGCGGCGTGGCCTGGGTGATGATGCGCCGCAGGTTGCCGCCGTGATAACGGGTGATGTGGTTCCACAGCACCTCCACGCCATTCTTCGGAATCGGGAACGCGTAGTAGCGGTTGCCGGTGAAGTTCTCCAGGCCGTTGCCGTCGTTGATCGGCTTGACGTTCAGCGCGCTGCGCTTGATCGATTCGTAGATCTCCGGCGGCAGGTTGACCGTGCGGTGGGTCGGGTACACCGGGATCTTGTAGGTCTCGGGGTAGCGCTTGAACATCGCCACCTGGCCGTCGGAGAGTTTGTCCTTGTACTTGTCGACGGTGGCGGCGGTGATCACGAACAGCGGCTTTTCACTGGCAAACGGATCGGCCAGGAAACCCTTGCTGTCCACCGCACCGGCGTTTTTCGGAATGCCGCCGGTCCAGGCCGGAATCGAGCCGTCGGCGTTGCCGGCTTTTTCGGCGCCTACCGGGGTCAGGGTAGTGCCGAGCTTGGCGGCTTCTTCCGGTGACACGGCGGCCATCACGTTGGCTGCCAGCAGGCTGAGGGCCATTACCGCAAATATCTTACGCATAGAGTCTTGTCCTTCTTTAAGCCAGATCAGAAGTTCACGCCGAAGCTGAGGGCGAGGAAGTCACGGTCGGTCAGGGTGTTGTAGTCGCCACCAAAGAAGTCGGTGTAGCTGAGGCTCGCGGTGTAGGTGTTGCGGTAGTCCGCATCCACGCCAACACTGATGGCCTTGGCGCCTTTGTTGAACAGGCCGTTGGGGCCGTAGCCGGCAACGTCGTGGGACCAGGAGAGGTTGGGCTTGAGGTTCACCCCGGCAATCGCGTTGTTGTAGTCCAGGATCGCCCGTGCGCGGTAGCCCCAAGAGGTAGAGGTGACAAAGCCGTCGGTATCACCCTGAAAACCGTAGGCACCGTAAACCGAGTCTCGGCCGTAACGCAGCTTGGATTTATCTTCCAGGCCGGCGACATGCACAACAGCCGCTTCGCCCACCAACGTCAGGCGCTCGGCGCCCAGGACCTGGTCGAAGAACTGGGTCATGGTGCTTTGGATCTGGGTGATTTCCTTGCGGCGGTAGCCTTTGTTATCGTCGCCGAAATTGCTGCGAATGGGTGAGGCCAGTTGGCCGGAAGTGGGGTTGATCAGGGCCAGGGTGAGGTCGGTTGTATTCAGTTGCACCGGTGCGTTCGGCCGGTAGCTGATCTCGCCAGTCCACGCCGTACCGGTGGGCAAGGTGGTGGAGAAGCTGGCACCAAACAGGCGGATATCTTCCGGGTATTCAAGGTAATACTGGCCACGGCCGAGCATAGTGCTGGTGACCAAACCGTCTCCGGTTCCCGGCCGCAGGAAGTTGGCAAGGTTACGGATGGAAGTCATCGTCGTCGCGTTAGAGTTGTTGGTAATCGTGCCTACCGTGGGCGTTCGACTGTGGTAATTCATGAAGTACACGCCGTACTCGGTGTCATCGCCCAACCAACGCAGGGCGGCACCAAATTGGCCGGAGTCGCGTGCGTCACGGTCGCCGGCGCGGCGCACGATTACCCCCTCGTTGGTCACACTGAACCCTTGGCCAAAGTTCGCTGCCACCGGCTGCAAAGGCGCAATCGCCGGGTTCCCCACGGTGTAGTTGTTGGTGCAGCCGTCCGCCGCCACATCGCCACCAAAGAAGGTGCCACAGTTGTCCAGCACCGTCTGGTCCCACTCCAATTGGTAGAACCCTTCCAAGGTCAACTGGTTGGTCAGGCTTTGGGAAGCGAACAGCATGTTGACCGGAATCAACCCCTCCTTGATCTCGGCGCCCGGCCGACGAAATGCCGAGACGTCGATGGGGTTGATGCTGTTGATGGAGTTACCGATGAAGGTGCTTTCGCCCCAGCTCACCACCTGCTTGCCCACCCGCACCGTGCCCGGCAAATCACCCAGCGAATAGTTGTGGTAAACGAAGGCGTCGAGGATTTGCGCGCCGCTGGACTTGGCGCCTTCCTTGCGGTTGTGGTTGCTGATCGGCTTGAACTCGCGGTCTTCGTCCTGGAGCTCGAAGTCGTACCAATATTTGCCCCGCACAAACACGCCCGTATCGCCGTACTTCAATTCAAGGTCGTGCAGGCCCTTGAAGATCTTGGAAAAGGTTTCGCCCTTCTTGAAGTTCAGCCGGCCGTCATCCCCGGTGGACGCTTGCCCGGTGCCGCCATTGACGGTGCCCACCAGCTTCTTGTCCGCATCGCGCATGCCCCAACTCGCGCCCACCGACAGCGAGGAATCGAATTGCCCTTCGATCTCGCCAATGTTGAACGAAACAGCCTGTGCCTGCGCACAGCAACCCAACGCAACCGCAGCGGCCAGCGCCTGTGGCTTGAAGATGGCGCGCATTGTTGTTTTTGTCATGCGTCTTCCCCGGTGAGTGACAGAAGGCCCCACCCTACTGCCGACTATCGGGAGCGATAAGCGCACCAAGGAGGGATTCGTGTTGTCGCTCGAAAGGATGACAAGGCGCTCTGGCCGGGGTCTGGGCGCACGCATGCGTCGGGTGGATGGCGGGTTATCAGGAGAATGGATGGAGCGCAGCGTGACTGTTGCCGATTCAGCAACAGTCCTTGTCATGAATCGGCATTACTCATTTTGTTACAAGCCGCTATTCTTGCCGGGCTTTCAGGGCAAACCGCTCGCTTCCGCCTCCGGAAGAAAAGCCAGCCTCAAGATGGATTGATGTCTCTATTCAATCTGTTACCCGTGTTAACGGACGTTGATTTGTCGCTCCTTGATCCAACGTCTTACTTCAGCCGCTGCCTTTGCAGCGGCTTTTTTTTGCCAAAAATAAAACGGGGCGCCATCAGCGCCCCGTAGGATTAAAGCTTTTTCAAGCAATGATCACAGGCTGTACTTCTGCAAATTGGCCATCATTTCCTTCAATGCCTCGATGTTGTCCTTGGGGTGTGCCGCCCCTTCGAAGTCGCAGATCTGCTGCCAGTGCGCCGCCACATCCGCGGGTGAAAAACCCGCCTCTGGATCAAAGCCTATACCCAGGCTGCGCTCCCAGCGAGTCTTGCCGATCCAGCCGCCGCCCACTTCAAACAAGCCCGAGGTTTCCTGGCACGCCTCACTGCCCAGGTACACCACCAATGGGCTGACCAACTCCGGCTTGAGGCGCTCGAACACTTGCGGCGGGATCAGGCCTTCGGTCATGCGCGTGCCGCCTGTTGGGGCAATGGCGTTGACCAAGATGTTGTTCTTGCGCCCTTCCAGCGCCAGGGTGCGGGTCAACCCATACAGCCCAAGCTTGGCCATGCCGTAGTTGGACTGACCGAAGTTGCCGTAGATGCCCGAGGTGGACGCGGTGAAGATCACCCGGCCATACCCTTGCTCGCGCAGATGCGGCCAGGCGGCGCGAGTGACTTTGTAGGCGCCTTCGACATGCACCCGGTAAACCAGGTCCCAGTCGCTGTCGTCCATTTTGTGGAAGGTCTTGTCACGCAGGATACCGGCGTTGTTGACCACCACGTCGACACGGCCGAAGGCGTCGAGGGCGTTCTGCACGATCTTGTCACCGTCGGTGACAGAGTCATGGTTGGCTTCGGCGATACCGCCGGCTTCGCGAATCTCAGCCACCACACGGTCGGCGGCCGAAGCATTGGCACCTTCGCCCTGGGTGGAGCCGCCCAGATCGTTGACCAACACTTTGGCGCCATGCCTGGCGAACAACAGCGCATGGGCCCGGCCCAATCCGCCGCCGGCACCGGTGACGATCACGACCTTATCCTGGAACTGCACTGACTCACTCATACCAAACTCCAATGGCGACAATGGGAATGGGTCGAGTGTCAGGCACAGGGGCCATGGTCACAATAACCACGACTGAGCCTGAATGGTGCTCGATAAGGCAGAGGGATGATCATGTGGGCGCAGGCGTACCTGCGATGCAAGCGCCTCGGTCTTTCAGTTGAACCGCCGCGATGCTATCGCAGGCAAGCCACACCCCACACTGGGCCAGCAATGCGCTCACGAAACGCCAGATAGTGCTTGAGCACCTGCACCGGCGCCTCGATCTGCGGGTAGTGACCGATATTGGCCAGCAGCACCGTATCCGCGTGGGGCACCAATTCGCGGTAACGCTCGACCATGTGGGCACCGGAGATCGGGTCGATCTCGCCATCGATCACCCGCAGCGGCACGTCATCCCGTTGCATCGCCTGCACCCAACGCTCACGCAAACGGCGCCGTTGTGGGACGTAGGCGATGAGTTTGTGCAGGATGCGCGTGCCTTCGTGACTATTGATCAGGCTCCAGAAGTCATCCAGAGCGCTCTCACTCGGGCGGGTATTGGGGCCGAAGATCTGGCTGAAGCTGTCCGCCAGGGCATTACGCCCGAAGGCTCGGCCGATCATCCAACCCAGCGGGCTGAGCAAAAGCTTTTGCACCAGCGCGGCGCGATGAGTTTCAGGGAACAACCCACCATTGAGAAACACACAGCTGGCCATGTGAAAACGGCCCTCGTAGTGCCGAGCCAGCAACTCCTGGGCGACGCTGTCGCCGTAGTCGTGGGCCAGCACGTGCACCGGTTGCTCGACGCGCAGGTGTTCCAGCAGCGCCTGTTGCAAATCCGCCTGTTCCAACAGGCAATAACCGTGGTCCAGGGGTTTTGCGGAATCGCCAAAACCGAGCATGTCGCAGGCGATCACCAGGTTGCGCTGGGCCAGCGGTTGCCACAGGTAATGCCAGTCCCAACTGGCGGTGGGGAAACCATGGATCAACAGCAACGGCTCACCCTGCCCTGCCACCCAGTAACGGATAGTGCGGCCATGGAAGTCGAAGGTCTGGCTGCGTTTGCGCCAGACACTGAGGGGGATCTCGGCGAGTGGCATCAGGTTTTATACTCAGGATCGACGCGGTCCAATTTGCGCAGCAACGCCGGCCAGGCCAGCGCGCCCCCCATACCTTGAGCGCTCTTGGTGACCGCCGCCGCCATCGCCTTGGCACCGGCGAGTATCTGCGGCCCAATGGCGATCAATTCGGCGCCGCCGTTTTGCGCCAGCACCTGGATATCGCAGGCGCGCTGGAAGACAAACATCATCAAAAAGGTGTCGGCGATGGTGTCGCCGCAGGTCAGCAGACCGTGGTTGTGCAGCATCAGGAAATTGTTGTCGCCCAGGTCGGCCTGCAAACGAGCCTTCTCTTCGTGGTTCAGCGCCACCCCTTCGTAGGCGTGATAGGCCAGGCTCGACAAGACGAATATCGACTGCTGGCTGATTGGCAATACGCCCTGTTTCTGCGCCGCCACCGCGACACCGGCAGCGGTGTGGGTGTGCAGCACGCAGGTCACGTCGTGACGCACTTCATGGATGGCGCTGTGGATGGTGTAGCCCGCAGGGTTGATCTCGTAGGGGCTGTCCATCAGCTTGTTGCCGGCCTGATCGACCTTGACCAGGCTCGACGCGGTGATTTCGTGGAACATCAGCCCATAGGGGTTGATCAGGAAATCATCGGTACCCGGCACCTTGGCCGAGATGTGGGTGAAGATCAGGTCATCCCAGCCATGCATCGCCACCAGGCGATAACAGGCGGCCAGGTCGACGCGGGTTTGCCACTCGGCGGCGCTGACCTGATCTTTGATACTCAACGACGATAGGACCGGGGCTAAACTCACAATAATGACCTCCTTGGCGCATTTTTTTATTGTTTTTTTGAGTGATGGGCCAGTCTAGTCAGAGGTCGTGGCTGGAGGAGTTGCCTTGGCAGCCAGCTTGATGACCGTGCGGGTCAGCGTTGAGAATAGTTTAAATCCCCACAAGCGGCGTCAGAGAAGTGCCGCCAATAAAGGCGCGGCGCGGGCGATTTTCATGCGCGCCGCCACCGCCAGCCACCGCACTGGATGCCTGGGAATCAAGCGAATTTACGCTAAAGCGCGCAGTGCAGTGACCAGCTCAGCCAGCCAGGGCTCGGCGTCGGTTTCCGGGGTGACGCTTTCGCTGGCATCCAGGCGCAGCATCGGCAGCACTTCACGCACGCCCAGCTCGCCGAACAGCTCGCGCATCTGCTCGCCGCCACCACAAAAGGTATCGCCATAGCTGGCGTCGCCCAGGCCGATCACCGCACCGGGCAGGCCGCGCCAGGCGGCGGGCAATTGGTCGCGAATGCTCGAATACAGCGGTTGCAGGTTGTCGGGCAGTTCGCCCATGCCGGTGGTAGAGGTCACCGCCAGAAAGGCCTGCGGGGCAAACGCCTGTACATCCGCCAGGCTGGCACGGGGGTTATGCCAGGCTTCGAAGCCGGCCTCTTTGAGGAGGTCGGCAGCGTGACGGGCGACTTCTTCAGCGGTGCCGTAGACCGAGCCGGAAAGGATGGCGACTTTCATCAATCTGATCCTGTAGTTGAGCGAAAGCCTGGGATATTAACAGCTGACACAAATATTTCGGCGCACCCCGTGCAACATTCAGAGCATGTCATAAACTGCCAACTCCAATCACAAGCCATGGACCGCTCAATGATTAACGCCAAGCTGATGCAACTGGTCATCAACGCTTCCAACGACGGCATCGTCGTCGCCGAACGCGAAGGCAAGGACAAGCCGCTGATCTATGTCAACCCGGCATTCGAACGCCTGACCGGCTACACCCTGGATGAAATCCTCTACCAGGATTGCCGCTTCCTGCAATCGGGCGACCGCGATCAGCCGGCCCTGATGGCAATTCGGGAAACACTGGAGAGCGGTGGCGCATGCCGGGAAATCCTGCGCAATTACCGCAAGGATGGCAGCCATTTCTGGAACGAACTGTCGCTTTCGACGGTGTATAACGAAGCCGACAAGCAGACGTATTTTGTGGGTGTACAGAAAGACGTCACCTTGCAAGTCAAGGCCCAGCAGCGGGTGGGTCAACTGGAAGCCGAACTGAACCAGGTAAAAGCCGAGCTGGCTGCGCTCAAAGCGACGAGCGGATTCAACAAAATTTAGGAGATGTCATCATTAGAGGCGATAATGGCATTTTAATACCTCCTACCATTGAGCAAGAGCGATGCAACGCGACGCGCTTCTGACCCAGGATGAGTTGGATTTCATTCAGAATATGCAGCACAACCCGCAGCTCAACCTGCGGGATACTTCGTCGAGCCTGACAGTCAACGGCGGTGCACAGATTCGCGACTTGCTCACCCGACTCGCCGCCCACGACCATCTCACTATCCAGGCGCAGTTCGATAACCAGCAACTGACCTTCCCGCTGCACCTGGTGGAAGATGAGTTTCACGCCGTGCACCTTCGCCTGGGGGTGCCGAGTATCTTCGAAGACGGGCCCATGATCCGTCCGTGGCGTCTCGCGCTTGAGGCCCCGGTGGCACTGGAAAACGTCAACGGCATCGCCGGCGCACTGTGGGTGCACGAAGTGTCATTCAAGGGCGTACTGGTGGAAGTTCGTGGTCGGGTAAAGCCGCCGAAGACCTTTTCGCTTTGGTTCAGCCCATCCGGCTACGAGCGCATCGCATTGCGCGGGACACTGGAGCGGGAAACCGCCCGGGGCTTGTTTGCCTACCGCCTGAGCCAAAGTGATGCAGATGAAATCGAGCGCCTGCGCCAATTCATTCTGCATCAGCACCGCATGGTGCACCCGCAGGCGCACGCCTGATTTCAGGTATCCAGGTTACCGCTGAGAAACTGCTGCAAGCGGCGCTGCATCAGGCGCCCTTCACTGCCCAGGCAACCGATCGACGAACCTGCCAGCGCTTTCTGCGCCAGGTCTGACGCAGCACCCGCCAGGAACAGCGGGCAATCCAGGGTCAATGCCAGGCGATTGAGGCGCCCGGGCAGGTCATGGTTATGTGCGTGGTTGGAAAAGATGATCAGTGCCTGGGGGCGAGTCTTTTCACAGACCAGGGTTAATTCATCAAACGGCTGGCCCATGCCCAGCACCTTAACAGCCAGATCATCCCGACTGATCAACAGCGCCGCCACCAGCAGCTCCAATTTGCGGCACTCGCCAGGCATGGCCGTCAGCAATACACGGGGCGCAGGCGACAGGGTCGCGGTTTGCAGGCGCTGGAAGGTATGGATCCGCAGGAAGGCGTCGAAGAACAGCCACTCACTGGCTTGGCCGAAACGCCCCTGGTGACGCAACAGCTCGTTCCATAAGGGCATAAGAATGTCCTGGAACGCCACGCTGATGGGGTAGAGCGCAAAAATCTGGCCGTACAGGCTCTCCAGTTGTCGGTCGTCAAAGGCGCTGACGGCGTGTAACAGCCGCGTCCGCCATTGTGGCAATTCACCTTCCTCGATCACATCGTGCCCAGCGCGAACCACGTTGGCCTGCAAATCGTCGCGGGCGAGAATCTTGCCCACCTTGCTCACCGCTACACCTCGCTCAATCCAATCGAGGATGCGATTAACGGTCGCAATGTCGGCCTTGGAGTAGAGGCGGTGCCCACTCTCGGTGCGTACGGGCTGGATCAGACCATAACGCCGCTCCCAGGCACGCAGGGTGACCGGATTGATGCCTGTCATTCTCGATACTTCACGAATCGGAAACAGCTCATCTGAATCGAGGGATTCCAGATGCAAATTGCTATCACTTGAGGCAGTAATCACGGGTATGAGAGACCAAAAGACCAACGAAAATTGGATCCTCATTTAACGCCTTTAGACCTGTCTTTTTCAAGGTCCCTGCTTATTCGACCAATGCCTCTGGTGTATTTCTACAAAACGGGAATAATCCTTGCCTGTTTTTACGTAGCGGCACTACCCCGCCGCTATGTTTGTGCGCCCCCTACCCGGCCCAGCGCACCCGAATACTTGGAGATACACAATGTCTACCTCTCCCGTCACCTTGATGGTTGCGCGTCGCGTGGCCAAGGGTCGCTACGAAGAACTGATGGCCTGGCTGCGCGAAGGCGAGCAATTGGCCACGGACTTTCCCGGCTACCTGGGCTCAGGCGTACTTGCCCCGCCGCCCAACGATGATGAATTCCAGATCATTTTCCGCTTCGCCGATGAAAAAACCCTGCATGCCTGGGAGTTTTCAGCCTCGCGCAGTACGTGGCTGAGCCGTGGCAGTGAACTGTTTGCCGACCCTTCCGAGCACCGCGTACGCGGCATTGATGGTTGGTTCGGCGCGGCGGGTGCACGCCCTCCTCGCTGGAAACAGGCCGTGGCGATCTGGCTGGCGTTTTTCCCGGTGTCGCTGCTGTTCAACTTTGTGCTGGGACCACTGCTCGGCGGGCTTGACCTGGCGCCGCGCGTACTGGTCAGCACCCTGGCGCTTACGCCGCTGATGGTTTATTGGTTCATCCCGTTGTCGACCCATCTGTTGGCAAACTGGCTGCATCCTGCCCCGGCACCGCGCAAGGGCACTGAAGCTGCGGCGTGAATACAGGGGCGGCCGGTCGCTGGTATAGTTTCAATCTGCCAGCGATTCGAGCTCCCCATGACCGCAACAAACGCCCCGATCCTGATCACCGGCGCCGGCCAACGTGTCGGCCTGCATTGCGCCCAGCGCCTGTTGGACGAGGGCCACTCGGTTATTTTCAGCTACCGCAATGAGCGCCCCGGCGTGCATGCCCTGCGTGAACGCGGCGCGATCGGTGTGTATGCCGACTTCTCCAGCGAGGCCGGGATTCTGGCGTTTATCGCTGAGCTCAAGACCCGGACCGACAGTCTGCGCGCGATCATCCATAACGCCTCGGCCTGGGTCGCGGAAACGCCTGGCGACGAAAGCCGCGCTTTTACCGACATGTTCAGCGTACACATGCTTGCGCCGTACCTGATCAACCTGCATTGTTCGCCTTTGCTGCAACGCTCTTCACCCGCCGATATCGTGCATATCAGCGATGACGTGGTGCGCAAGGGCAGCCGCCGACACATCGCCTATTGCGCCACCAAGGCAGGGCTCGACAGCCTGACGCTGTCGTTTGCCGCGCAGTTTGCGCCGTCGATCAAGGTCAACGGCATCGCGCCGGCCATGGTGATGTTCAACGACGGCGACGACGCAGCCTACCGCGCCAAGGTACTGGCCAAGTCGGCACTGGGCATCGAACCCGGGCCCGAGGTGATCTACCAGAGCGTGCGCTACCTGCTGGACAACCCCTATGTCACCGGTACCACCCTGACCGTCAACGGCGGGCGGCATATCAAGTAAGCCGTTTGTGAGGATGTTGTATGACCTTATCCCTGCCCCACCATTACCGCGAGATCCTCAAGGGCTTGGGCGAAGACCCCGAGCGCGAAGGCTTGCTCGACACCCCCAAGCGCGCCGCCAAGGCCATGCAATACCTGTGTCATGGCTATGAGCAGAACCTGGAAGAGATCGTCAACGGCGCGCTGTTTACCTCTGACAATGACGAGATGGTGATCCTCAAGGACATCGAGCTGTACTCGCTGTGCGAGCACCACCTGCTGCCCTTCATCGGCAAGGCCCACGTGGCCTATATTCCGACCGGCAAGGTATTGGGCCTGTCGAAACTGGCGCGCATCGTCGATATGTTTGCACGCCGCCTGCAGATCCAGGAAAACCTCACCCGGCAAATTGCCGACGCTATCCAGGACGTGACCCAGGCAGCCGGTGTGGCGGTGGTAATCGAAGCCAAGCACATGTGCATGATGATGCGCGGCGTGGAAAAACAGAATTCAACCATGAACACCTCGGTGATGCTCGGCGCGTTCCGCGAGTCGAACACCACGCGCATGGAGTTCCTGCAACTGATCGGACGGAGCAAGTAGCAATGCCACAACTTCAACCAGGCATGGCGCGCATCCGGGTCAAGGACCTGTGCCTGCGCACCTTTATCGGCATCAACGAGGACGAGATCCTCAACAAACAGGATGTGCTGATCAACCTGACCATCCTGTATGCCGCCCAGGAAGCCGTGCGCGACAACGATATCGACCACGCGCTGAACTATCGCACCATCACTAAGGCGATCATCGCCCACGTCGAGGGCAACCGTTTTGCCCTGCTGGAGCGCCTGACCCAGGAGCTGCTGGATTTGGTGATGAGCAATGAGTCGGTGCTGTACGCCGAAGTCGAAGTGGACAAGCCCCATGCGCTGCGCTTTGCCGAATCGGTTTCGATTACCCTGGCAGCCAGCCGCCACCCCTGAATTGTCAGTGAGCCCTATGAACGACCAACAACGCCTCGAACTCGAAGCCGCCGCCTTCCGCCGGCTGGTGGCCCACCTGGACAGCCGCAAGGATGTGCAGAACATCGACCTGATGAACCTCTCGGGCTTCTGCCGTAACTGCTTGTCCAAGTGGTACAAGGCCGCGGCCGATGAACGCCAGATCGACGTCAGCCTCGATGACGCCCGTGAAGTGGTGTACGGCATGCCGTACGCCGAGTGGAAAGCCCAGTACCAAAAAGAAGCCAGTGCCGACCAGCAGGCGGCGTTCGCCAAAGGAAAAACCCATGACTGACCTGAACACCCTGCGCGCCAGCCTCAACAGCGGCGAACACGTTTTTGCCGATACCTTGGCGTTTGTTGCCGCAGGTTATGACTACCAGCCCCAAGCCTTTACCAATGGTGATGTAGAAAATGCGGCGGGGCAGAACGAAGGGTCGTGCAAGACCTTGGGCCTGGCACTGCTGGAAGGCTTGAGCGACCAGGAAGCGTTGTTGGCATTTGGTGAGCATTACCGTTCGGTGGTGGCGACGCCTGAGGGCAATGACCATGGCAATATCCGCGCATTGATCGCAAACGGCCTGGCCGGTGTAAAGTTCACCGCCCAGCCCCTGACTCGAAAATCCTGAATCATACGCGGATCAAAATGTGGGAGGGGCGGTGCGACGATTCGACTTGCCCCCTCCCACATTTGTTTTGCGGTGTTAGTTAGAACGCAGCGTTCTGCAGGCCGTCGAGGTAACGCTCGGCATCCAATGCCGCCATGCAGCCAGCACCGGCCGAGGTGATGGCCTGACGATACACGTGGTCAGCCACGTCACCGGCGGCGAAGATACCTTCGATGTTGGTGGCAGTGGCGTTGCCTTCGCGGCCGCCCTGCACCACCAGGTAACCGTCTTTGGCGTCCAGCACGCCTTCGAACAACGAAGTGTTCGGCGTGTGGCCGATGGCGATGAATACGCCGTCGACTTTCAGCTCGTCGAAGCTGCCGTCGTTGTTCTTCAGGCGCGCACCGGTCACACCCATGTTGTCGCCCAGGACTTCATCCAGGGTGGCGTTGAGCTTGAGGATGATCTTGCCTTCAGCGACACGGGCGTGCAGCTTGTCGATCAGGATCTTCTCGGCACGGAAGGTCTCGCGGCGGTGAACCAGGGTCACAGTGCTGGCGATGTTGGCCAGGTACAGTGCCTCTTCCACGGCCGTGTTACCACCACCGACCACGGCGACCGGCTTGTTGCGGTAGAAGAAACCGTCGCAGGTCGCACAGGCGGAAACGCCCTTGCCCATGAACGCTTCTTCCGATGGCAGGCCCAGGTAACGGGCGCTGGCGCCGGTGGCGATGATCAGCGCGTCACAGGTGTACACACCGCTGTCGCCGGTCAGGCTGTAAGGCTTCTTGGAGAAGTCGACCTTGTTGATGTGATCAAACACGATCTCGGTTTCAAAGCGCTCGGCGTGCTCTTTCATGCGTTCCATCAGCACCGGGCCGGTCAGGCCGTGGACGTCGCCCGGCCAGTTGTCGACTTCGGTGGTGGTGGTCAATTGACCGCCCGCCTGCATGCCGGTGATCAGCAGCGGCTTGAGGTTGGCCCGGGCAGCGTAGACCGCAGCGCTGTAACCGGCAGGGCCGGAACCGAGAATAATCACTCGCGAATGACGGGTATCAGACATGACTCACTCCTATCGACCGCCCGGACTACAAGGCGGCTGGAATAAAAAAGGGACTACGAAGCACTTGGGGAAGGCTTGAACTCGCAGGCCCTGAAAAATAATGGGTGCAGCGTATCGAGGGGGGCAAGATTAAGGAAATACGGAATAACAATCCAGCTCATAGGTGGTCTCTATGCAGTCGACCAGGTTGATCGACAGGATTCTTGCCTAGATGTTACTTATGATGTCGCCGCTTTCACCCAAGGTTTAAAGCCGGTAAGGTCGGCGCGTTCGTCCCCCTTGCTCGGAGTTCTCCATGCCCGCCCCTGCTCTTTCCGGCCCACAATACCTGCGTGAAGGCCTCAAACTGGTGTTGAGCCCCGGCCTGCGCCTGTTTGTGCTGCTGCCGCTGGCGATCAACCTGGTGCTGTTCGTCGGCTTGATCTATTTCGCCGGCCATCAGTTCAGCCTGTGGGTCGACCACTTGATGCCGACGCTGCCGAGCTGGCTGAGCTTTCTGAATTACCTGCTATGGCCACTGTTTGTGGTGCTGGTAGTGCTGATGGTGTTTTTCACCTTCACCATGCTGGCCAATATTATCGCGGCGCCGTTCAACGGTTTTCTTTCGGAAAAAGTGGAAGTGGTGGTGCGCGGCACCGATGACTTCCCGGCCTTCAGCTGGGGGGAATTGATCGCCATGGTGCCGCGCACGCTGGCACGGGAAATGCGCAAACTGGGCTACTTCCTGCCACGGGCCATCGGCCTGTTTATCCTGTCGTTCATTCCTGTGGTCAACCTGATCGCTGCGCCGCTGTGGCTGTTGTTTGGCGTGTGGATGATGGCGATCCAATACATCGACTACCCGGCCGACAACCACAAGCTGGGCTGGAACGAAATGCTCGCTTGGCTGCGCCAGAAGCGCTGGCAGAGCATGAGCTTCGGTGGCATCGTCTACTTGGTACTGCTGGTGCCGGTGGTCAACCTGCTGATGATGCCGGCAGCGGTGGCCGGGGCCACGCTGTTCTGGGTGCGCGAACAAGGCGCCGAGGCCATGGCACCGCAGCAAAAAGTGACCCGGTCATAAATCCATCATCTCGATGACACAATGACGACATGGCCCACGGTGACACTGTGGGTCATGACGACAGCCTCGCTTCACATCACCCTCATTACCGAAACCTTCCCGCCAGAGATCAACGGGGTGGCCAATACCCTTGGCCGCCTGTGCGAGGGTTTGCGTTCACGTGGCCACCAAGTCGAACTGGTGCGCCCGCGCCAAGGCGTCGATCAGAGCCGTCCCAGCGATGACGAATTGCTGCTGTGTCGCGGCTGGCCGCTACCGGGTTATCCGGGCCTGCAATGGGGGCAGTCGTCGATGCACAAGTTGCTGCGGCGCTGGACACGCCAGCGCCCGGACGTGCTGTACATCGCCACGGAGGGGCCATTGGGCCTATCCGCCTTGCGCGCCGCGCGGCGTCTGGGGATCAGTGTGGTCAGCGGCTTTCACACCAACTTCCAGCAGTACTCGAACCAATACGGCCTGAGCCTGCTGAGCCGGATGGTCACCCACTACCTTCGCTGGTTTCATAATCGTTCGACCCTGACCCTGGTGCCCAGCGCCAGCCAGCGCCTGGAACTGGAACGCCGGCATTTCGAGCGTCTGGGGATGTTGGCGCGCGGGGTAGACAGCCAACTGTTTCATCCCGCCAAGCGCGACAATGCACTGCGGGAGAGTTGGGGGTTGAACAGTGAGCAAACCGCCGTGCTCTATGTCGGCAGGCTGGCGCAGGAAAAGAACCTGGGACTGCTCAAGCGCTGCTTCGAGACCTTGCAGGACAGCTACCCGCTGCGTCAGATGAGACTAGTCGTCGTCGGCGATGGGCCACAACGCGCGATGATGGAAAAGGAACTGCCGGAGGCGATCTTCTGCGGCACCTTGCGCGGTGAAGAACTGGCGCGGCATTACGCGTCAGGCGATGTGTTTCTATTCCCCAGCCTGACCGAAACCTTCGGCAACGTGGTACTCGAAGCGATGGCGTCGGGATTGGGCGTGGTGGCCTATGACCAGGCCGCAGCGACCCAGCATATACGCCATGGCTACAACGGCGTGCTGGCGATGCCGGGGGACGAGGATGCATTTTGCGATGCCGCCAACTGGCTGCTGGAGGACGCCGAAAGCCTGCGCCGCATGCGCCTGAATGCACGCCAGCATGCGAGCCGCCAGGGCTGGCCGGCGATTATCGAGCAGTTCGAGCGCCAACTGCGCGGGGTCTGCAAGGACGGGCACCCGGTGCCCGCCCTGTCGCCGCTTACACCAGGCTCGTCAACGCCTCACGACTGAAGGGCAGGATGTCGCCTTCGCGGCCTTCGCGCACCTTCACGGCCCAATCCGGATCCACCAGCAGGGCTCGGCCCACGGCGACCAGGTCGAATTCGTCGTTGTTCAAGCGCTCCAGCAACTTCTCCAGGCTGGCCGGTTGCGCGACCTTGTCGGTGTTGAACATGAACTGCAGGAACTCGCCATCCAGGCCGACGCTGCCCACGGTGATGGTCGGCTTGCCGGTAAGCTGGCGGGTCCAGCCGGCCAGGTTGAGGTCGGAACCGTCGAATTCAGGCTCCCAGAAGCGGCGGGTGGAGCAGTGGAAAATGTCCACACCCGCGTCAGACAGTGGCTTGAGGAACTCACCCAGCGCCTCGGGGGTTTGCACCAGGCGCGCGGTGTAGTCCTGCTGTTTCCACTGGGAGAAACGCAGGATGATCGGGAAGTCCGGGCCAACGGCGGCGCGGGTGGCCTGGATCAGCTCGATGGCAAAACGTGAGCGGTTGGCCAAACTGCCGCCGTATTCGTCGGTCCGCTGGTTGCTGCCTTCCCAGAAAAACTGGTCGACCAGATAGCCGTGGGCGCCGTGGATCTCCACGCCGTCCATGCCGATACTCTGGGCATCCTTGGCGGCTTGGGCGAAGGCGTCGATCACCGCCTTGATGTCTTGCTGGGTCATGCCGTGCACGACCACGTTGCCATCTTTGAGTTTTTCCATCGGGCCGTAGGCTGGCACGCTGGCGTCAGGTTCAGTGCCGATACGCCGTACGCTGCCCACGTGCCACAACTGCGGAACGATCTTGCCGCCTTCGGCGTGCACGGCGTCGACCACTTTCTTCCAGCCGGCCAAGGCGGCCTCACCGTAGAAGTGTGGAACATTGGGGTAGCCGTTGGACGCCTGATGGCCGACCACAGTGCCTTCGGTGATGATCAGGCCCACGCCGGCGGCAGCGCGGCGGCGGTAGTACTCGATCACCTTGGAATTGGGCACGCCGCCTGGGGAGAACGAGCGCGTCATGGGCGCCATGACGACGCGGGTCGACAGTTGCAATGCACCGAGCTGGAAGGGTTTGAACAAGGCCTGGACGGGCATGGGAGCACTCCACGAGAGACGGGGTTTATGATGGGGATCATATGGGGAGTGCAAAGCGCTGGGTAGCACTATTGATCTGAGTGATTAAGGGGTAAAAGCGGCAGAGCCCGGTTGCCGCTGACCTGTAGTGAGCGGGCTTGCCCCGCGCTGGGTGGCGAAGCCGCCCCAGTAAAAACGCCGCATTCTGTCTAGAAATGCGGCGTCTGATTTTAGGGCGGCTTCGCCACCCAGCGCGGGGCAAGCCCGCTCACCACAAAAGCCTCCCGGACGTGTTCAGGCCAGGGCTTTCTCAATGGCTTGGACGACCGTGGGGTCATCCGGCGCGGTGCGCGGGGAGAAGCGTGCGAGCACTCGCCCATCCTTGCCCAGCAGGAATTTTTCGAAGTTCCAGGTGATATCCCCAGGAAACTCGGCGCCTTCGCCCGCCAGCAGGCGGTACAGCTGATGACGATCGGGGCCGTTGACCTCAAGCTTGCTGCCCAGCGGGAACGTCACCCCGTAGTTCAGGCTGCAGAACTGCTGGATCTCTTCTTCGGTACCCGGCTCCTGGCCTGCAAATTGATTGCACGGCAGGCCGAGCACGGTAAATCCCTGGGCCTTGTACTGCTGGTAGAGGTTTTCCAGCGCAGCGTATTGCGGGGTCAAACCACATTTGGAGGCTACGTTGACCACCAGCACCACTTGCCCCTTGAAGGGCGCCAGCGGCAGCTCTTGTCCGTCCAAAGCTTTGAGTTTCAGGTCGTGGAAAGCACTCATGACGAACTCCAGATATCCCATGTTCTTCGCATTGCGGCCCTTCGAGATTACAACCCGCAAGCCTGCAATCATAGACGCCGATTGCAAAACTCGCCTGCGGGTTACTGAGCGGTCGGCCAGGGCAAAATCGGAATGGCCGTCACGGCGTTCTGCGGGCTGCCTTCGATCAGGCGGTCACTGTAGACCAGGTACACCAGCGTATTGCGCTTCTTGTCGAGGAAGCGCACCACTTGCATGGTCTTGAACACCAGCGAGGTGCGCTCCTTGAACACTTCGTCACCGTCCTTGAGCTCGCCCTTGAAGCGGATCGGGCCCACCTGACGGCAGGCAATCGAGGCTTCAGCGCGGTCTTCGGCCAGGCCGAGGCCGCCTTTGACACCGCCGGTCTTGGCGCGGGACAGGTAGCACGTCACGCCGTCAACCTTGGGGTCGTCGAAGGCCTCGACCACAATGCGGTCGTTGGGGCCGACAAACTTGAACACCGTGGACACTTGGCCAATTTCTTCGGCCGAGGCCAGCAGCGGCATGGCCAGCAGCAGGCCGAGCAATCCCTTCATGACACGCATTGTGTATTCCTTTGGTTAGACCAGGATCAGGTTATCGCGGTGCACCAGTTCCGGTTCCGCCATGTAGCCTAATAGTCCGACAATCGCGTCGGACGATTGTCCAATAATTTTCTGCGCTTCAAGGGCACTGTAGTTGGCCAGGCCGCGAGCAATCTCACGACCGTCCGGCGCCACGCACACCACCATTTCCCCACGGCGGAAACTGCCCTGCACCAACTTGACGCCGACCGGCAGCAAGCTCTTGTTACCCTGGGACAAGGCCGATACCGCGCCATCGTCCAGCACCAGGGTGCCACGGGTTTGCAGATGACCGGCCAGCCATTGTTTGCGCGCGGCGAGCATGCCGCGTTCCGGCGACAGCAGCGTGCCGATGCGCTCACCGGCCTTGAGACGATCCAGCACGCGCTCCAGGCGCCCACCGACGATGATCGTGTGGGCACCAGAGCGTGCGGCCAGGCGCGCTGCGCGCAGCTTGGTCTGCATGCCACCACGGCCCAGGGCGCCGCCAACGCTGCCGGCCACGGCATCCAGCGCCGGGTCATCGGCGCGCGCTTCATAAATAAGCTGGGCGTCGGGGTTGTTGCGCGGGTCGGCGTCGAACATGCCGTCGCGGTCGGTGAGGATCACCAGCAGGTCAGCTTCCACCAGGTTGGCAACCAGGGCGGCCAGGGTGTCGTTGTCGCCGAAGCGGATTTCGTCGGTGACCACGGTGTCGTTCTCGTTGATCACCGGGATCACCTTCAGCTCCACCAGCGCGCGCAAGGTGCTGCGGGCATTGAGGTAGCGCTTGCGGTCGGACAGGTCGTCGTGGGTCAGCAGGATCTGCGCCGTGTGGCGGCCGTGCTCGGCAAAGCTGGATTCCCAGGCTTGCACCAGACCCATCTGGCCGATGGCGGCGGCAGCTTGCAGTTCGTGCATCGCGCTGGGTCGCGCGGTCCAGCCGAGGCGGCTCATCCCGGCGGCAACCGCCCCGGACGACACCAGCACCAACTCAACACCGGCCTCATGCAAGGCCACCATCTGCTCGACCCAGACGCTCATGGCTGCGCGATCCAGCCCCTTGCCATCCGCCGTCAGCAACGCACTGCCGATCTTTACGACCCAGCGCTGCGCACCTGTCACTTTGCTCCGCATCATCTTCAACCTTAGATTGAGGGTTGCGCGACCCAGCGCCGCCCATAACGTTAAACCCGGATACTAAAACGCCGCTCTCTAAGGAGCGGCGTTCAAGTTTATCGCAACGGATCAGTCACGCACGTAAATGATTTCCGGACCGTCTTCATCATCCACGTCTTCTTCGTCCCAATCATCGTCGCCGATGTCGTGGACCGACTTCACGCCGCTGCGGCGCAGGGCACGCTGGTCGTCCAGGGCTTGCAGCTGGGCACGGGCTTCGTCTTCGATCTGCTGGTCAAGCTCGGCGAGTTCGGCCTTGAATACCGGGTCGGCCGCCAGGCGGTCGGCGCGGTCTTCGAGGTAGCGCATGATGTCGCGGGTCAGGCGCTCGGTGCCTTCTTTGGCGATGGCCGAGATCACGTAGACCGGGCCGGTCCATTCCAGGCGATCGACGATTTCCTTGACGCGCTCCTCGTGTTCTTCTTCGAGGATCTGGTCGCACTTGTTCAGCACCAACCAGCGATCACGCTCGGCCAGGGCCGGGCTGAACTTGGTCAGTTCGCTCACGATCACTTCGGCGGCGTCCGGGGCGCTGGTGTCATCCAGCGGCGCCATGTCCACGAGGTGCAGCAGCAAACGGGTGCGCGACAAATGCTTGAGGAAGCGGATGCCCAGGCCGGCGCCATCGGAGGCACCTTCGATCAGGCCGGGAATGTCGGCGATCACGAAGCTTTTCCAGCGGTCGACGCTGACCACGCCCAGGTTGGGTACCAGGGTGGTGAACGGGTAGTCGGCAACCTTTGGCTTGGCAGCCGAGACCGAGCGAATGAAGGTACTTTTGCCGGCGTTCGGCAGGCCCAGCAGGCCCACGTCGGCGAGCACTTTCATTTCCAGCTTGAGGTCACGCTGCTCGCCCGGCTTGCCTGGCGTGGTCTGGCGCGGTGCACGGTTGGTACTGGACTTGAATCGGGTGTTACCCAGACCGTGCCAGCCGCCCTGCACAACCATCAGTTTCTGGCCGGCCTTGGTCAGGTCGCCAATCACTTCCTGGGTAGCGGAGTCGATGATCGTGGTGCCGACCGGCACGCGCAGTACCAGGTCTTCGCCTTTTTTACCGGTGCAGTCGGTGCTGCCGCCGTTGGAGCCACGCTCGGCATCAAAGTGCCGGGTGTAACGATAGTCGACCAGGGTGTTGAGGTTTTCGTCGGCCATCATGTAGATGGAACCGCCGTCACCGCCATCACCGCCGTTTGGGCCACCGTTTTCGATGAATTTTTCGCGACGGAAACTCATGCAACCGTTACCGCCGTCGCCTGCTTTTACTCGGATGGAAACTTCATCAACGAACTTCATAACAAAACGCCTCTCGCCGCACGGACGAGCTTAAGAAACCAAGACATAAGACTCTTGCAAAAATGAGCGCAGCGACCTCAATCAACGACCGCAAATCCAGCGCTTGAGCCCATTACAAACAGCTTTGCAAGAGACTCACCCCACAAACGAAAAAGCCCCGTCGCAAGACAGGGCTTTTCCAGCGATCTCGCAATTAAGCTGCGACAACGCTCACGTAACGGCGGTTGAAAGCGCCTTTTACTTCAAACTTGATCACGCCTTCGATTTTCGCGAAGAGGGTGTGATCTTTACCCATGCCAACACCGTAACCGGCGTGGAATTGGGTGCCGCGCTGACGCACGATGATGTTGCCCGGAATGATTTTCTGGCCGCCATACATCTTCACGCCAAGGCGTTTGGCTTCTGAGTCGCGACCGTTACGGGTACTACCACCAGCTTTTTTGTGTGCCATGAGTCAATTCTCCTAGTGAGGAATTAGGCTGAAATTAAGCCTGAATACCGGTGATTTTGATCTCGGTGTACCACTGGCGGTGGCCCATACGCTTCATGTGGTGCTTACGACGACGGAACTTGATGATGCGGACTTTATCGTGACGACCTTGGGAGATCACTTCAGCCACAACGGTAGCGCCAGCAACAACTGGAGCGCCGATGTTCACGTCATCGCCATTGGCGACCAACAGAACGCGATCAAAAGTAACGGATTCGCCGGTAGCGACTTCCAGTTTTTCGATCTTCAGGTATTCACCTGGGGCGACTTTGTATTGCTTGCCACCAGTAACAATTACTGCGTACGACATGGTATTTCTCCGATAATCCTGCTCACCCAGCGCTTTATAAGAAGAGGTATTGGCTGGCATGGCTGCATGGGATGGACGTCCCGAATGCAATTGCGTAAGGCAGGTGCTGCCCAGGAAGTTCAGGGTGCGCGATTGTACGCAAGCTATGGGAGGCTTGCAAGTGGCCGTCTATCGCGCCTTGACACCCGGGGGCCTGGGTCCTAGCATGCCGCGCAACCCTTCTGGAGCGACTGTCGCTGATGCAACCCCAAGCTTTCTACCGCGCGGTCGCGGACGATTTTAGCGCCGTCGACGGCATCATCAAGAAGCAGCTGACTTCTAAAGTGCCGCTGGTCTCCAAAATTGGCGACTATATTACGTCGGCGGGCGGTAAGCGCCTGCGTCCTTTATTAGTGTTGCTGTGTGGCAAGGCCCTGGGCCGCGAAGGTGATGACCTGCGCCTGCTGGCGGCCACTATCGAATTCCTGCACACCGCGACCCTGCTGCATGACGACGTGGTCGACATGTCCGGCATGCGCCGTGGCCGCGAGACCGCCAATGCCATGTGGGGCAACGCCCCTAGCGTGCTGGTGGGCGACTTCCTGTACTCGCGCTCATTCGAAATGATGGTTGAACTCGGCTCGATGCCGGTGATGAAGATTCTTTCACAGGCCACGCGCATCATCGCTGAAGGCGAAGTGCTGCAACTGTCAAAGGTCCGCGACGCCAGCACCACTGAAGAAACCTACATGGAAGTGATTCGCGGCAAAACCGCGATGCTCTTCGAAGCCTCCACCCACAGCGCCGCCGCGCTGTGCGGCGCAACGGTCGAACAGGCCGAAGCCCTGCGCACCTTTGGTGATCACTTGGGCGTGGCCTTCCAACTCGTGGACGACCTGCTCGACTACCGTGGCGATGCCGAGACCCTGGGCAAGAACGTCGGTGACGACCTGGCCGAAGGCAAGCCGACCTTGCCGCTGATCTACACCATGCGCGAAGGTACGCCGGAACAGGCTGCCCTGGTGCGCAAGGCGATCCAGAAAGGCGGGATCGAAGACCTGGAGGCCATCCGTGCCGCTGTCGAAGCGTCGGGTTCCCTGGAGTACACCGCGCAACTGGCACGCGATTACGTGGCCCGTGCGATCAAGTGCCTGGAAGCCCTTCCAGCCAGCGAATACCGGGACGCCCTGGTTGAGCTGAGCGAGTTTGCGGTCGCGCGTACGCACTAAAATAATGTGGGAGGGGGCAAGCCCCTCCCGCATTTAGTTTGTATTACCTATCCAAGACCACGCCCTGCCTTGGCTCAATTCCCTATATAATGTGCGACTTTTAGCCATCCTGACTTTCAAGGAGCTGTAGTGAGCACGTTGCCACCCTGCCCGAAATGCAATTCCGAATACACCTACGAAGACGGCGCCCAGCTGATCTGCCCGGAATGCGCCCATGAGTGGTCCGCCAGCGGCGAGGCCGACACGGCCAGCGACGAAACCGTGAAGAAAGACTCTGTGGGCAATGTCCTGCAGGACGGCGACACCATCACCGTGATCAAGGACCTCAAGGTCAAGGGCACCTCCCTGGTGGTCAAGGTCGGCACCAAGGTCAAGAACATCCGCCTGTGCGACGGCGACCACGATATCGATTGCAAGATCGACGGTATCGGCCCGATGAAGCTCAAGTCCGAGTTCGTGCGTAAAGTCTGAACCTGTTGCTTCCATCCCGCGCCCGCCGCGGGATGGCGTTTCGCCCTCCCCGTTGATCGAACGCAATATCCACACAGAAAAAAACACAAACCGCCAATAGGCACTTGCTATTCTACGAATAAGAATTATTCTCATTGAACTCATCAAGGAGAACGACCATGACTTATTTGATCGATGCCTGGCTGGACCGCCCACACCCTTACCTGCGGATCCTGCATCGGGAAACCGGTGAAGTCTGTGCGGTACTGGAAGAAGAAGCGCTGAATGAACTGCAGGACCAGGGCGACCTGGACGTCAACGGGCTGAGCTCGAGTGAACCTGGGGTGCTGAAGGAGGTGGTGCGTAATCTGTTTCTGTTCTGCTATGCCCGAGCGTTGCGCCCGGCGACGGAGCTGAACGGCAAGTTCCATCCATGAACCACCACGCACATTCTGTGAGTACGGGCCTTATGTGGGACCGGGCTTGTTGTGGCGAGCACGCTTGCTTGCGCTGGGGTGCGAAGCGCCCCTAACTGCCGACGACTGCTGCGCAGCCGAGCGGGGGCATGCGCCCTCGCCACAACAAACCCGCTCCCACACAAGCCCAACACCCACAGAAATCAGCAGGTCTTACAGAACGTCGAGCAGCTCGACGTCAAACACCAGAACGCTGTGCGGCGGGATGCTGCCAACGCCTTGAGCGCCGTAAGCCAGTTCGCTCGGCACGTACAGGCGCCATTTGCTGCCGGCATTCATCAGTTGCAGGGCTTCGGTCCAGCCGGCGATCACGCCGCCCACCGGGAATTCTGCAGGCTGGCCGCGATCGTAGGAGCTGTCGAACACAGTGCCATCGATCAGCGTGCCGTGGTAGTGAGTACGCACTTGGTCTTCACGGGTCGGCTTGGCGCCGTCACCGGCCGTCAGCACTTCAAATTGCAGGCCGGAAGCCAGGGTGGTGATGCCATCACGCTTGGCGTTTTCAGCCAGGAATGCCAGGCCAGCGCCAGCCGCCGCTTCAGCCTTGGCGGCCGCTTCGGCTTGCATGATTTCGCGGATCACCTTGAAGCTGGCGGCCATTTGTTCCTGGTCGACACGGCTTGGCTTGCCGGCGAATGCGTCGGTCAGGCCAGCGAGGATCGCGTCCAGGCTGACGCCCGGTGGTGGGTTGTCGCGCAGTTGGTCGCCCAACTGACGGCCGATACCGTAGCTGACGCGGGTTTCGTCGGTGGACAGATTAACTTCGGACATGAAGAGGCTCCGCTGTAGGACAGCACGGTTTCCCGCGCCATCCAGAACTAAAAGGGCCCGCAGACTAGCACACAAGACCCGCCCATGATCAGCCCCCTCCCCCGTCAGCCACCGCGCTGGCACCCCTTCGTCGCTCTGCGACGAAATAGCATTTCAGATTCATCTCTTGTCGCCGATACAGCCCTACACAGCAGCTGGCTCCAAAATCAATAACCGTCCAGCACACCCCCATTTTTCTTGCGGAGCATTCAATGAACAGCTGGTTCGGCAACATCAGCGTCAACCTCAAACTCGGCCTGGGCTTCGGCCTGGTGCTGGTCCTCACCTCGATCCTGGCCCTCACCGGCTGGACCAGCCTCGGCGGCCTGATCGACCGCAGTAACTGGATGAGCGATATCACCCAGCTCAACGCATCGTTGACCAAACTGCGAATCGTGCGCCTGCAATACATGCTCGCCAACGGCGACGAAGCCGTGGCCCAGAATGTACAGACCAGCCTGGATGCTTTCGCGGCCCAGCAACAGAAACTCCTGGACAGCTTCAAGAGCCCGGAAAACCTCAAGCTGCTCAACGAGCAGAAAGGCGTCATCACCGCCTATCAACAGTCCCTGAACAAAATGCGTGAGGCCTACCGTAACGGCAATGCCTCTCGCCAGGTGATGGGCGACAAGGCCGATATCGCCAACGCACAGATCGAAGCGTTGGACACCAAAGTGCAGCAGATGCCCGAAAGCCCGGAGCGTTTCAGCCAATTCCAGGCCGTGACGCGAGCCAAAGAAGAGTTCATGTTGGCCCGCTATGAAGTGCGTGGCTACATCGCCAACGTCAGCCCGGACACCGAAGCCCGTGCCGCCGCACAAATTGAAAAAGCCATCAGTGGCTTGAAAGGTCTCAGCGCCGTATTCGGTGCGAGCGAGCAAAGCGCTTTGACTGCGCTTGAAACCGCCCTTGGCGCCTACCGCACGGCCGTGCAGAACTACAAGGCAGCCAACGCCAACATCGTCACCGCCCGTGCCGAGATGACCACACAGGGTGCCGACATCGTCACCATCAGCGACAAGCTGTACGAAATTCAACTGAACCGCCGCGATGCCGAAAGCGCCCAGGCCCGTAGCCTGCAATTGATCAGCACCTTGCTGGCCCTGCTGGTTGGCGTCATCGCCGCATGGGTCATCACCCGCCAGATCACCCGACCGATCCAGGAAACCCTGGCCGTGGTAGAACGCATTGCCTCCGGCGACTTGAGCCACAACATCCAAGTCACACGCCGTGATGAACTGGGCGTGCTGCAACAAGGCATCCAGCGCATGGGCACTACCCTGCGCGAATTGATCAGCGGTATTCGCGACGGCGTGACGCAGATTGCCAGCGCCGCTGAAGAGTTGTCGGCGGTGACCGAGCAAACCAGCGCCGGCGTGAACAGCCAGAAGATCGAGACCGATCAGGTCGCCACCGCGATGCACGAAATGACGGCCACTGTGCAGGAAGTCGCGCGTAACGCCGAACAGGCGTCCCTGGCCGCCGCAGATGCCGATGGTCAAGCCCGCGCAGGCGACAAAGTGGTCGCTGAAGCCATCGCTCAGATCGAGCGCCTGGCCGCGGAAGTGGCCCGTTCCACCGACGCCATGACCCACCTGCAACAAGAGAGCAACAAGATCGGCAGCGTGATGGACGTGATCAAGGCTGTGGCCGAACAGACCAACCTGCTGGCCCTCAACGCGGCGATTGAAGCGGCGCGTGCCGGTGAAGCCGGCCGTGGGTTTGCTGTGGTGGCTGACGAAGTGCGCGGCCTGGCCCAACGCACGCAAAAATCCACCGAGGAAATCGAAGGCCTGGTCGCCGGCTTGCAGAACGGCACCCAGCAAGTGGCCAACGTGATGAACAACAGCCGCAGCCTCACCGACAGCAGCGTTGAGCTGACGCGCAAGGCCGGTGTGTCGCTGGAGAACATCACCCGTACGGTGTCGAACATCCAGTCGATGAACCAGCAGATCGCCGCCGCCGCAGAACAGCAAAGCGCCGTGGCGGAAGAGATCAGCCGCAGCATTGTGAATGTGCGTGATGTGTCGGAGCAGACTGCTACGGCGAGCGATGAGACGGCCAAGTCGAGTGTGGAACTGGCGCGGTTAGGTAGCCAACTGCAGCAGATGGTCAGTCACTTCCGGGTATAAAACCGCAATCCCTGTGGCGAGGGAGCAAGCTCCCTCGCCACAGGCAAACAACCCCAGCCACTCACGGGGATTGCAAAAAAACCGCCCTACACAGGCGGTTTTTTATTGCCTGCGATTTGCCCTTCAGCCCTCGCCTTCCTCGACAAACACCACCCGATTTCCAAATGGATCCTTGATGCTCATCTCCCGCGATCCCCAAGGCGTTTCCTCAACCCCGGGCTTGGCATACCGATAGTCCTTGCCCGCCAACTGCTGCTGATAGGCATCCACGCCTTGCGCCTGAATCCGCACCGCCGCACCCGGCGAGGCATCGCCATGGTGCTCAGTCAAATGCAGCACACATTCGCCCAGCGACACCTGCAAATACAGCGGGAAATTCGCCTCGAAACGATGCTGCCAATCCACTTTGAACCCCAGGAAGTCGACGTAGAACTCCAAGGCCTTGGCCTCGTCGAAAATTCGCAGAATGGGGGTGACTTTTCCTAAGTGCATGGTGACCGCTCCGTGTATGAGAACGCCCACTATAGAGACGAAAACCCACGACGCAAATCCCCACTGCGTGCCAGGAAACGACCCGGCCGCTGGCCATTCGCCTGCCCGTCGCTGTAGCTCAACACGCCGTTGACCCATACCCCATCGATGCCCTCGGCCGCGCGCTGCGGTTCCTTGAAGTCCGCCACATCACGCACGCGCAACGGGTCGAACAACACCAGGTCAGCCCAGTGTCCCTCGCGGATTTCACCCCGATCAGCCAGGCCAAAACGCGCCGCGGACAAGCCGGTCATCTTGTGCACAGCGGTGTGCAACGGGAACAACCCCACATCGCGGCTGAAATGCCCCAGCACCCGTGGAAACGCGCCCCACAAACGCGGATGCGGGAACGGATCCTCAGGCAAACCATCCGACCCCACCATCGATAACGGATGCGCCAGGATCCGCCGCACATCCGCCTCGTCCATCCCGTAATACACCGCCCCTGCCGGTTGTAGCCGGCGTGCGGCGTCCATCAACGAAACGTCCCACTCAGCGGCAATCTCCTGCAAATCGCGCCCGCCCATCGCCGGGCACGGCGTCGACCAGGTAATGGTGATACGAAACGCGTCCGTCACTTGCTTGATGTCCAGGGTCGAAGAACTCGCCGCATAGGGGTAGCAATCACAGCCCACCGGATGGGTTTTGGCCGCCCGCTCCAGCGACGCCAACAGCTGCGGACTACGCCCCCAATTACCGGCACCCGCACATTTGAGGTGGGAAATGATCACCGGCACCTTGGCATGTCGGCCGATCAGAAACGCCTCGTCCATCGCCTCCAGCACCGGTTCGAATTCACTGCGCAAATGGGTGGTGTACACCGCACCGAACGCGGTGAGTGCCTCACTCAGTTGCAGCACTTCGTCGGTCTCGGCATTGAATGCACTGGCGTAGGCCAGGCCTGTGGATAAACCGAGGGCGCCGGCTTCGAGGCTCTCTTGCAACTGCACGCGCATGGCGGCGGTTTCATCCGCCGAGGCGGTGCGGTGCAGGTCGTCCATGTGGTTGCTGCGCAACGCGGTATGGCCGATCAACGCCGCGACGTTCACCGCAGGATGTGCACTTTCTACTGCAGCCCGGTAATCGGCAAAACGCGGGTAAGCAAACGCCTCACGCGTGCCCAACAGGTTCATCGGGTCCGGCGGATCGCTGCGCAAACTCACAGGCGATGCGCTGATGCCGCAGTTGCCGACAATCACCGTGGTCACGCCCTGGCTGAGCTTGGGTAGCATCTGCGGGTGGCGGATCACCACCGTGTCGTCGTGGGTGTGCACGTCAATGAAACCCGGCGCCAACACGCGGCCGGCGGCATCAATTTCATGCTCGGCCATGGCCGTCGACAAATCGCCAATCGTCTCGATGCGCCCGTCGCGCAGCCCCACATCAGCGACATAGCCGGGCGTGTTGCTGCCATCAATGATCAGCGCCTGGCGTATCAACGTGTCGTACTTCATTTCAGTCTCCAAGCGGCAGGCTGTCAGGGCCGCCGCGATAATCGTCCAGGGCCAGCTTGATCCGGCGCAGGCGCTCCTGGTTGTCGTCCGGCAGGGCCAAGGCCAGCTCGGTAGCGAGCAGGTCGATGGCCAGCAGCATGCCGTAGCGCGCTGCCGTGGGTTTGTAGATAAAGCTGGTTTCGGCCGGTTGCAGCGGCAGCAGCACATCTGTCAGTTGCGCCAAGGGTGAATCCGCAAGGGTGATAGCGACGATGCGCGCGTCGTAGTTGCGCGCCAGTTCCACCACGTCCAGCAGTTCGGGGGTGAGGCCGGTCAAGGAGCACACGATCAGCGCATGCTCCGGCCCCAGGGTCGCGGCCGTGACACGCATCATCACGGGGTCATGACAGGCGGCAATCGGATAGCCCAGACGCACCAGCCGTACCTGCAACTCATCGCTGCACAGGCTCGACGGGCCGCCCATACCGAACGCATGGATCATCCGCGCCTTGCCCAGCAGGTTGACCGCATCAACAAAGCTCGCCTGGTTGAACCCCGACAAGTGCTGCCGCAACGTCGCCTCGATATCCCCCAGGATCTGCCGATGAAACGCCGATTGCTCCGGTAACCCCGCAGGGTCGAGGAAGCGACTGCCGACCCCACTGGCCTGCGCCAATTGCAGGCGCAAGTCACGCAAGTCCCTACACCCCACACTGCGCGCGAACCGCGACAAGGTGGCCGTGCTGACCTCGGCCCGTTGGGACAATGCCTCCAGGCTGGCCGACGCGGCAAAGCCCACATCATCGAGCATCAGCTTGGCGATACGCCCTTCGCCGGCGCTGAAGGAATCCAGACGGGCGCGGATCTGGTAGAGGATGTCCATGGGGTCTCCGGGTTACAAAATGAGGCTCATAAAACAAGAGACAGGCCGTAGGTGAGACCGAATGCCACCACAGAAATCAACGTCTCCAGCACAGTCCAGGTCTTGAAGGTCTGGATCACCGTCATATTGAAGTATTCCTTGATCAGCCAGAAGCCGCCGTCGTTCACGTGGGAAAAGATCACCGAGCCCGCACCGGTGGCCAACACCAGCAATTCGGGGTGTGGATAACCCAGGCCCATGGCGACTGGAGCTACAACACCGGAGGCGGTGGTCATGGCAACGGTGGCCGAGCCGGTGGCGATCCGCATCAACGCGGCAAACAGCCACCCCATCACCAGCGGCGACAAGTGGAACGCGTGGGCCAGACCAAGAATTTCGTTAGTCACTCCGGCGTCCACCAGGATCCGGTTCAAGCCGCCCCCCGCCCCCACCAGCAAGGTGATGCTCGCGGTCGGCGCGAGGCATTCATTGGTGAACGTGAGGATCGACTCGCGGTTGAAACCCTGCGCAATACCCAAGGTCCAGAAGCTCACCAAGGTCGCCACCAGCAACGCAATCACCGAGTTGCCGATAAACAGCAGGAACTGGTTGAAACCGGTGCCCGGCGTGGAAATCACGTTGGCCCAGCCGCCGATCATCATCAGCACCACCGGCAACAGAATGGTGCCCATGGTCAGCGTAAAGCTTGGCAAGCGTGTACGCGGTTCGCGGTCGATGAACTGGCGTTCCAGCGGATTTTCCGCCGGCAGGTGAATGCGCGGCACAATGAATTTGGCGTAGAGCGGGCCGGCGATGATTGCCGTGGGGATACCAATGAGGATCGCATACAGCACGGTCTGCCCCACCGATGCGTTATACGCCAGCACCGCCATCATCGCGGCCGGGTGCGGCGGCACCAGCGCATGCACCACCGACAGGCCGGCGACCATCGGCAAACCGACCATCAGGATCGACACGCCCACACGCCGCGCCACGGTAAAGGCGATCGGAACCAGCAGCACAAAACCCACCTCGAAAAACAGCGGCAATCCCACCAGGAAGGCGATGCACACCATGGCCCAGTGCGCATTGCGCTCGCCAAACCGGTTGATCAACGTACGCGCCACCTGCTCGGCACCGCCGGACTCGGCCATCATCTTGCCAAGCATGGTGCCCAGCGCCACGACCAGGGCGATATGCCCCAGGGTCTTGCCGACGCCCGCTTCGTAAGAGCCCATAATGGTGTCCGCCGGCATCCCGGCCATCAGCGCCAAGCCGATGGACACCAGGGTGATGACGATAAACGGATTGAGCCGGTAACGTGCAATCAGCACGATCAAAGCAATGATGGCGATGGCAGCGTATGCCAATAGCCCGAAGCCCGGTGATGCGGCCATGCGGTACTCCTCGGAAAGGGTCACGTCGAATGAGTTGTGAAACTCATAAATCATTACCGAGGAGTGTTTTCAATTTTTATGAAAGTAATTTTCGCCCACGGACAAGCGGTGTCGCGATGGGATATGCCCGACAACCGTGTATGAAAATTCGAGGGGTGTTCTTACATGAAGATCAGACGATGCCGGAAACTCAATGTGCGCCATCGAGTCATAGAATGCGCCTCCACTCATGCCCAGGAACCCCGACCATGATTCGCACCGCCCTTGCCGCCAGCGCCCTGCTTCTCGCCCTCTGCGGCACCGCCTCGGCCGCCGACAACGCCGCCTTGAAAAAATGCATGGACAGCGCCAACACGACCGCAGACATGGTCAGTTGCAACGCCAAGGAAACCAAGGTGCAGGATGCGCGCCTGAACAGGGCCTACAAGACCGCCCTCGCCGCCCAGGAAGGCGCGCGCAAACAGCAACTGCAAGACGTGCAGCGCCTGTGGATAAAATACCGTGACGCCAATTGCGGTTTCGCAGGCTCCGCCACCGGCGGCACCCTCGACCAGGTCAACGGCTCAGGCTGCGTACTCGACATGACCCAAACCCGCGCCCAAGAGCTGGAAGACCTGGTCGGGCCATAACTGCACAAGCCGACCTCCCGTGGCAAGGGAGCTTGCTCCCGCTGGGCTGCGCAGCGGCCCCAAAAACCTTCGCAGCGCTGCGCTCAGCAGACCAGCCCGGTAATGCGGGAGCGGCTCTATCAGTCGTGGTGAACCTTGGCACGCTTGAGCAACTTCTTGCAGCGCTCGGACAAATGCAGCACCCGCAAGTGCTTGCCCGCCTTGGTGTAACGCTCACGCAGGGTCATCAAGGCGGCAATCGCTGAATAGTCGACAAAACTCAGGTGACGGCAATCCAGCGTCACTTGGTCCGGGTCGTTGGCCGGGTCGAACTGATTCAAAAACGGCGTGGTCGAGGCAAAGAACAACGTGCCATGCAGGCGATAGAGCTTGCTGCCATCGGCTTCCAGGTGCTCATCCGCATACAGCTCCCGCGCTTGTTGCCAGGCGAAATTCAGCGCCGCAATCACGATCCCGCACAGCACCGCCGTGGCCAGGTCGGTGAACACGGTGATCACCGTCACCGCGATGATCACCAGCACGTCATTGAGCGGCACCTTGTTGATCACCCGCAGCGACGCCCAGGCAAAGGTCTGCTGGGACACCACGAACATCACGCCCACCAACGCCGCCAGCGGGATGCGCTCGATCAACGGCGACAGGAACAGAATGAACAACAGGATCATCACCCCGGCAAACACCCCGGAGAAACGCCCGCGCCCGCCGGAGCTGAGGTTGATCACGGTTTGCCCGATCATCGCGCAACCGCCCATGCCGCCGAATACGCCCGAAACCATGTTAGCCGCGCCCAGCGCCACGCTTTCACGGTCCGGGTAGCCACGGGTCTCGGTGATCTCATCGGTGAGGTTGAGGGTCAGCAGGGTTTCCAGCAGGCCGACCATGGCCATCAGGAACGCGTAGGGGGCAATGATGCCCAGGGTTTCCAGGTTCCACGGAATCTGCGGTAGCGCGAAGGTCGGCAGGCCGCCGGCGATGTGGGCCATGTCACCCAACGTGCGGGTCGGCAGGCCGAGCAGGTACACCGCCAGGCCGACGCCCAGGATCGCCACCAGCGCGGGCGGCACGGCGCGGGTGATGCGTGGCAGCAGGTAGACGATGGCCATGGTCACCAGCACCAGGCCGGTCATCACGTACAGCGACGTGCCCGTGAGCCAGTGTTCACCGCTTTTGAAATGCTCCAACTGCGCCAGGGCAATGATGATCGCCAGCCCGTTGACGAAGCCCAGCATCACCGGATGCGGCACCATGCGCACCAGCTTGCCCAGGCGCAGCAGGCCGAAGGCGACCATGATCAGCCCGCCCAGCAATACCGTAGCCAGCAGATACTCCACGCCGTGCTGAACCACCAACGCGACGATCACCACCGCCATCGAGCCTGCCGCACCGGACACCATGCCAGGGCGACCGCCGAATAACGCGGTCAGTGTGCAGATGATAAAGGCGCCATAGAGCCCCATCAGCGGGTTGAGGTGAGCCACCAGGGCAAAGGCGATGCATTCGGGCAGCAGCGCAAAAGACGTGGTGAGGCCGGCCAGGGCATCGGCGCGCAGACGGGTGAGGTTCATGAGGTACCAGGGTAATGCGGGGGATAAGGCGGGGAATGGTACGGAATTGCGGCGAGGGGAGCTAGTCAGGGAGACCAAGTCGAACCCATCGGGGGCAAGCCCCCTCCCACAGTTGACCGAGTTCCACGCTTGGAATGCCAACAAATGTGGGAGGGGCGTGCCCCCGATGGCGACACCTCGGACTCAGGTGAACATCACACCATTTCGTGGCGAATCCACTCCACGACCGACGTACGCTTCGGCACCCAGCCCAGCAACTCACGGGCATGCTTGCCACGCACCCGGCTGTTGGAGCCCAAGCCATAGTTGGCCATTTCATAGCCCCACTCGGCTTCAGCGTCGGCCAAAGGCCAATCCTGCGGTTTGCCCAGGTTCAGGGCTTCGGCAATCGCGGTGGTCATGTCGATAAACGACGCCTCGCCACTTTCCACGAAGTAGAAGGTGCCCGGCACGTTCTTGGTCAGTGCCAGCAGGTACAGCGCCACCACGTCATCAATGTGCACGTTGGACCAGATGTTCTGCCCGCTGCCCACATGGCGCACCACGCCGCTTTTGCGTGCCTGCTTGAGCAGACGCGGCAATTGCACGCTGTCGCGCTTCACGCCCAGGCTGTGGCCGTAGATCAGGGTGTTGCAAATCACCGCTGAATTCACGCCGTCCTGGGCCGCCGCCAGGATCAGGTTGTCGATGGCCACGCGGGCAGCCTTGTCGACGGTCGGCTCCGGCAGATTGTCTTCAACGTAGATGACATCGCTGGACTTGCCACCCGACGCATCACCGACAATGCTCGAACCGCTGGTGTGCAGGAACGGCTTGTTCGAGCCCTGCAATGCCGCCAACAGGGTTTCCACGGCGACGCGATGGTCGCTGCTCGCGGCATTGATCACCGCGTCAGCCTTCTGCGCTTGTTCGGTCAACACGGCGTCGTCGTCAAGGGTGCCGATCACCGGGGTGATGCCCAAGGCGGTCATCTCAGCCGCTTGCTCAGCGCTGCGCACCAGGCCGGTTACCGTGTGGCCAGCCTTGACCAGGCCGGTGGCGATGGAACCACCGATAAAACCGGCGGCGCCGGTAACGAATACGTTCATGGAGAGTGCTCCTGACTGGGTAAGTGATGCGCTGAGTATCAAGGGCTCATCCCTGACGAATAAGCCCCTGCTGCCCAATTCACTCTTGCGTGCAGATCACGAATCAGCAGGCATACCGCGCCAGTTTGGCCTGGATAAAGTCGAGGAAACACTGGATGCGCAACGCCAACTGCGAGTTGCGATAGAACACCGCGTGGATCGGCTGGCGATAACCGCTGTTGAACGCCTCCAGCACCGGCACCAGGCGACCGGCGTCAATATCGTCGACGGTCATGAAGTTCGACAGGCAGCAGATGCCCTGCCCTTCCAGCGCCAATTGCCGCACGGTTTCGCCGCTGGACGCCGCCACGCGGGGCTGGATCAACCAGCGGTCGCCCTCCACATGGCGCAGCGGCCAGTGGTTGAGGGTTTCGGTCTGGGTGAACCCCAGCAGCGTGTGGCCCGCCAACTCGGCGACCGTGGTTGGCGTGCCGTGTTGCTTGAGGTACTCGGGGCTGGCGAGGATATGCAACGGCGTAGAACCGAGCGCGCGCGCATGCAGGGTGGAGTCAGCCAGGGCGCCAATGCGAATGGCGATGTCCGTGCTCTGTTCCAGCAGGTCGATGATCAAGTCATCGCTGTTCAGCTCCAGCAGGATCTCCGGGTAGAGGCTGCGAAACTCGGCGATGTACGGCACGATCCCATGCAGCATGAACGGCACGGCAGCATTGATGCGCAGGCGCCCCGCCGGTGTCTTCTGGCGCGACGACAGGCGCTCTTCCAGCGCCTCCATCTGCGCCAGGATCACCTTGGCCTGTTCGAAGAAGTACTTGCCCTCCTCGGTCAGGTCCATGCGCCGCGTCGTGCGGTTGATCAGCGTGGTGTCGAGCTTGGCCTCCAGGCGCGACAAGGTGCGGCTGACCGCCGAGGGCGTCTGCCCGACCTGCTCGGCGGCAGCGGAAATCGAACCGCATTCAATCACGCTGACGAAGATCTGTAGCTCATCGGATCGGGCTTTCACGGGCGCGCCTCGTTATCGGTTCACAGCAGCTTACACCGAGAAATTGAACACCTGCGCCAGATGCTGCTCGTAGCGCACCACATGAGCCTCGATGGCCGGGCGCTTCATCACGTCCCACTGATCAGCAGATGGCCGCCGAGCAATGCCATGCCGATGAAGAACACGCGCTTGAACAACAGCGCACTGATGCGCTGGCGCACCACCTGGCCCAGCCACATGCCCAACAGTGCCGGCACCAGCGCCAGCAATGACGCGTTCAGCTCTCCACCGTCCAAAGTGCCGCGCCAGGCCAGACCGGCAGCGAGTGCCAGCGTCGACACGGTGAATGACAGCCCCAGCGCTTGCACCAACTGATCACGGCTCAAGCCGAGGGCTTGCAGATACGGCACGGCAGGAATCACAAACACACCGGTCGCCGAGGTGATGATGCCGGTGATCCCCCCGCACAGCGGGCCCAGCCAGCGTTCGGTGTGCGGCGCTACCTTGAACGAGGGCAGGAACAAGCCGCTCAGTGCATACACCAGCAACGCCCCGCCCAACGCATGAACGACCCAGCCACCCCCGTCCATGCCCAGCCATAACGTGCCAAGCCCGGTGCCGAGGAAGATCAGCAGCAGCATCGGCCAGAGGCGCTTGATCAAGGCGCTCAAGTGACCGCCGAATGCCAGTTGCCACAGGTTGGTGACGGTCGAGGGAATGATCAGCAATGCGGCTGCCTGCGCCGGGAGCATAGCCAGGCCGAGCAGGCCCATGGCGACGGTGGGCAGACCGAGGCCGATCACGCCTTTGACAGTACCGGCCAGCAGGAAGGTGCCGATCACCAGCAGCGTCAAGGCGGGGCCGATATGTTGGTAGAACGCGAGGAAGGTATTCATGGGCGGATTGTCGAGCATTGAGGCACGTTGGAAAATGCGCCATATACTGAGGCAGACTCTTGTTTTGCCTGAGGCTGGTGCCCATGCACTTTGACCTGATAGACCTGCGCCTTTACCTGCACATCGTCGACACCGGCAACATCACCGCCGGGGCGGCCCGCAGTCATTTGTCCCTGGCCGCCGCCAGTGCGCGTATCCGTGCAATGGAGGCGTCGCTGGGTATCGAGTTTCTTCAACGCGGCCGCCGTGGCGTCACACCCACGCCCGCCGGTAAAGCCCTCGCCCGTCACGCCCGGCTGTTGCTGCAACAGGCCGAGCACCTGCAACAGGACCTGGCGGAATACGCCAACGGCGTCAAAGGCCAGGTGCGCCTGCTGTGCAACACCACCGCCCTCAGCGAATACCTGCCCGAACTGCTGGCGGACTTTTTGCGCGAGCATCCCAACCTCGATATCGACCTGCAGGAACTGCCGAGCTTGCGCATCACCCAGGCCTTGCGCCAGGGCACGGCAGACCTCGGGATCATTTCTGACGCAGTCGACACCCACGGCCTGCAAACCCTGCCGTTTCGCGATGACCCGCTGGTATTGATCATGCCGCTGGACCATCCGCTCACCACCCAACACGTGAGCTTCATCGACAGCCTTCAACACGACTACGTCGGCCTGGCCGCTGACAGCGCCCTGGCGGTGTACCTGGAAGAACAGGCGCTGCACGCCGGTTTCCGCTTGCAGACACGCATCCGTGCCGAGGGGTTTGATGGGGTGATTCGCATGGTCGCCCGTGGCGCCGGCTTGGGTATCGTGCCCCAGGCGGCACTGGAGCGTTGGCGCTCAGAGCACTGCTTCAAGGCCCAGCCGCTCACGGAGGACTGGGCCTGTCGCCGGCTACTGCTCTGCGCACGCGCATTTGAGCATCTGCCCGGTTACGCCAAAGCCTTGTTCGACGCCTTGGCCCTGCCCTTGCGGAAAAACCCGTAGTACACCGCCGACAGAATCAGCAGGAACGGCACGCCAAACACCAACGTCATCTTGAACGCCTCGGTGAAATAGGTGGTGACCATCACCGCGCCCATCAGCACCAGGCCCAGCAGCGTGCTGTAGGGAAACAGCCGCAGTTGGAACGACAGCTTCGGCCCGCCATGGCGCCTGCGGTAACGGCGGAAGCACAGGTGCGTGAGGAAGATCATGAACCAGGTAAAGATCGCGCCAAACATCGAGATCGCCATCATCAGGGTGAACGAGCTTTCCGGGTACACCACGTTCAGCAAGGTCGCCAGGGCAATGCCCGAGCTGGACAGCAGCAACGCGTTCAGCGGAATGCCGCTCTTGCTCAAGGCGCCCATGGACTTGGGCGCAAAGCCGGCGCGGGACAGGCTGAACATCATGCGCGTGGTGATGTAAAGCTGGCTGTTCATCGCCGACAGCGCCGCGATCAGGATCACGAAATTCATCACCCCGGTGGCGCCGGGAATACCGATGGTCTGCATCACTGTGACGAACGGGCTTTGGGTCTGCCCGGCCTGGTTCCACGGCACGATGGCCAGCATCAGCGCCAGGGTCAGCAGATAAAACACCACCAGCCGCACGAGGGTGGCGCGGAAAGCTTTCTTCACCGCCTGTTCCGGGTCCGCCGCTTCACCGGCGGCCACCGCGATCATCTCCACACTCAGGTAGCTGAAGATCGACACGATCACCGCGATCCACATGCCGCTCAGGCCATGGGGGAAAAAACCATCGTGGGCCGTGTAGTTCTGCACGCCGTAGTCCGGGTTGCCGGAACCGAATACCACGTACACGGCGAGGAGGATGAAGCCGACGATGGCGCTGATCTTGATCGTCGAGAACCAGTATTCGAAGTTGCCGAAGGTCTTCACGCTGATGGCGTTGAGCAGGATCAGCACGCTGGAAAACGACACGATCCACACCCATTCCGGCACGTTGGCGAACCAGTACTTCATGTACATCGCCACCGCCGTGACCTCGGCGCCCACCGCCAGCACAATCGCCGCCCAGTAGGCGTAGCGCACCAGGAAACCGGCCAGCGGGCTGATGTAGAACTCGGCGTAGGCGCCGAAGGAGCCCGAGGTGGAATGGGCCACCGTCATCTCCGCCAGGCACCCCATCAGCAGCAACGTAATCAACGCGCCGATAGCGTAGCTCACCAGCACACTGGGCCCGGCATAACCGATGGCGTAGGCGCTGCCCATGAACAGCCCGGTGCCGATGGCGCCACCGATGGCGATCATGCTCATCTGGCCGGAAGTGAGCTGGCGCCGCAGGCCCAGTTCGCGGTGGGTGATCTCGGCAAAGCCCTTGCCTGGCGTGGTCACGTGGTGTGCCCCTTTATTATTGTGATTGCACCGTTTGGATATTCACACAGACCCCCTGTGGGAGGGGGCAAGCCCCCGATAGCAGTGTGTCAGGTAGCTATAGGTTGAGTGACCCGACGCCATCGGGGGCAAGCCCCCTCCCACAGTTTGATCGGCGTTGTGTCAGGTGACGCTGTTACGGACTTTGAATTGCGGTTGGTCCCAGGTGCGGTTGTCGAGGATGTCGCCCAGGATTTCGACGGCATCAAACACTTCGGTAAAGCTTGTGTACAGCGGCGTAAATCCGAAACGCATGATGCGCGGCTCGCGGTAGTCACCGATCACGCCACGGGCGATCAAGGCCTGGATCACAGCGTAGCCTTCAGGGTGTTCGAAGCTCACATGGCTACCACGCCGGGCATGCTCACGCGGGGTGATCAACACCAGTTCATGGGCCGCGCAACGCGCTTCCACCAGTGCAATAAACAGGTCGGTCAACGCCAGGGATTTGCTGCGCAGGCTGGCCATGTCGGTCTGGGCAAAAATCTCCAGGCCGCATTCCACCATCGCCAGCGAGGTGATCGGCTGCGTGCCGCACAGGTAGCGTGCGATACCGGCACTCGGTGCGTAAGTCGATTCCATGGCGAACTGCCGGGTGTGCCCGAACCAGCCCGACAGCGGCTGACGCACCAGGTCCACCAACGCCGGGTTGACCCACACAAATGCCTGGGAGCCAGGGCCACCGTTGAGGTACTTGTAGGTGCAGCCGATCGCGTAATCGGCACCGGCCTGATGCAGGTCGATGGGCACTGCGCCCGCCGAGTGCGCCAGGTCCCAGAGGCTCAACGCGCCACACTCATGGCTCAGGGCGGTCAGCGCCTGCATGTCGTACATGTAGCCGGTCTTGTAGTTGACGTGGGTGAGCATCACCACCGCCACGTCCTGGTCAATGGCCTGGGGCAATTCGTCCGGGCTGTTCACCAGGCGCAAGGAATAGCCGTGTTGCAGCAGTTCGGCCAGGCCCTCGGCGATGTACAGGTCGGTGGGAAAGTTGCTCGCCTCGCTGACGATCACCTTGCGATTCGGCTGGCGTTGACGCTGCACGCTCAACGCGGCGCTGAGCACCTTGAACAGGTTGATGGAGGTGGTATCGGTGATCACCACTTCGCCGTCACGCGCACCGATCAGCGGTGCCAGGCGGTTGCCCAGGCGCTGGGACAAGTCCGCCCAACCGGCGCTGTTCCAGCTGCGAATCAGGCCATTGCCCCACTCTTCGACAATCACCGCCTGCGCCCGCGCCAACGCCGCCACCGGACGGGCACCGAGGGAGTTGCCATCGAGGTAGATCACCCCCTCGGGCAAGGCGAACTGACTGCGCAATGACGCCAGCGAGTCCTGCGCGTCGAGGGCTTGGCAATGGCTTCGATTGGTCATGGGCTGTCCTGGTTTTTATAAGTAAGAATGGACCAAATTTTGAACGAAGTTTTAGAGAATTTTCGTGCAAAGTGACGGGCAACAGGCTAATTAAGCTGTAGGAAATTCGAATTTAACCCCCAAACACGCGGATTTATTCTAACCATGATTCTTGACGCCACCGACCTGCGCCTCCTGCATTTCCTGCAACAGGATGGCCGCATCAGCAACCAGGAACTGGCGGAAAAAGTCGCGCTGTCGCCCTCCGCGTGCCTGCGCCGTCTGCGTCTGCTGGAGAGCGAAGGCATCATCTGCGGCTACCGCGCGGTGCTGAATGCCGAGCAGTTGGGGATCGAGCTGGAGGCCATCGTGCACCTGTCCCTGCGCCAGGATGTGGAGGATTGGCACGAGACGTTTATCAAGAAGGTGCAGGGCTGGCCGGAAGTCGCCAGTGCGTATGTAATCACCGGTGCCAGCAACTATGTGCTGCGGGTGCAGGCGCGCAATCTCAAGCACTTTTCGGACTTTATCGTGAACCACCTGAACCGCACGGCGGGGGTGATGGATATTCGCTCGGAGATTGTGTTGCAGAAGATCAAGGATCGGGATGAGGTGCTCGACTTGGTCGTGCGTAAGTAGCAGCAACACCACGGGTCAAATGTGGGAGGGAGCAAGCCCCCTCCCACACTTTTTGACCGCGTTGATCAATCTTCCAGGGCACGGACGCGTTGCATGCGCTTCTGCTCCACCGGGGCATCCGCCACCTGCAACTCAAAGTCAAAATCAATCTGCGCAAACCGCCCCTCCACGCCAAATTCGCGCGCCAGCTGCGGATCCTCACTGAAGCGAATCTCGGCGATCAACTCATCCCGCGTCGCGTAGGCAAAATCATCATGCAGGTACGGGTCGTCCGAGAGGTTGATCTGCGTGGTCAGGTGCCGATGCCCCGGCGCCGAAATGAAGAAGTGGATATGCGCCGGCCGCTGCCCGTGGCGCCCCAGTTGATCGAGCAACTGCTGAGTCGGCCCGGTCGGCGGGCAGCCGTAGCCGGATGGCACGATACTGCGGAATCGGTAGTTGCCCTGGGCATCGGTCTCGATGCGTCGGCGCAGGTTGAATTCGGATTGCGTCGGATCAAACCACGAATACGTACCGCCGGTGTTGGCCTGCCACACGTCCACAATCGCCCCCGCCAGCGGCTTGCCGTCGGTGTCGCGCACCTGCCCACGCATGAACAGCGGCACCGCGTCGTCCTGGCCATCGTCCAGCCGCGCCTCGACCTTCGATAACGGCGCACCGGCCACATACAGCGGGCCTTCGATGGTGCGCGGGGTGCCGCCGGATTTACCGGCTTCTTCATCAGCGGCGTCCATCAGCAAGTCCAGGTAATGCTCCAGGCCCAGCCCGGCGGCGAGCAGACCGGCTTCCTGGTGCTTGCCCAGCTCATTGAGGTAATTGACCGCCTTCCAGAACTCTTCCGGGGTCACGTCGAGGTCTTCGATGATGTTCACGGTGTCGCGCAGGATCCTATAGATCAGCGCCTTGGTGCGCGGGTTGCCGGCGTCGTTAAGGTTGCCGCTGGCTTCTTCGAGAAACTGTTGGGCATGGGCAGTCTGGGACAGTCGGGTGGACATGGTGCATTCCTCATCTTGTCATTATTGGGTGCATCACCGGCCTAGCGGTCGTCCTCATGGATCGACGACGGGTGCCGGCACAGGGCGTTCACTTCGATGGCCATGTAGGGGTAAAGCGGCAGTTGCATCAGCAGGTCGTGCAGCTCTTGCACGCTGTCGACGTCGAACACGCTGTAGTTGGCGTAGTGCCCGGCGATGCGCCACAGGTGGCGCCATTTACCTTGCTCCTGCAGCCGCTGCGCCAGCGCTTTTTCGTCAGCCTTGAGGCTGGCAGCGCGCTCGGGGTTCATATCGACGGGCAGGTTCACGGTCATTTTTACGTGGAACAACATGGCAGGCGCCTCTTAGTGTTTGTCACGACGGAAGAACGCCAAACGCTCTTCATCGATGGCCAGGCCCAAGCCCGGTGCGTTGGAGACATGCAGTTGGAAATCGCGGTACACCGGTGGCTCGGTGAGGATGTCTTCGGTGAGCAGCAACGGGCCGAACAGTTCGGTGCCCCACGCCAGTTTGTTCAGCGTGAGGAAAGCATGCGCCGACGCCAGGGTGCCGATGCCACCTTCGAGCATGGTGCCGCCATACAGGCCGATCCCCGCTGCCTCGGCAATCGCCGCGGTACGCAACACCGCGCGGGGGCCGCCGTTCTTGGCGATCTTGAGGGCGAACACCGACGCCGCGCCTTCGCGGGCCAGGTTGAACGCATCCTCGACACACTCAATGGATTCATCCGCCATGATCGGCGCCGGGCTCGACAGATTAAGCCGCGCCATGCCGCCACGGTTGTTGCGTGAGATGGGCTGTTCGATCAGGTCGATGCCGTTGTCACCGAGCACCTTGCACGCCCGCAGTGCCACCGCTTCGTCCCAGGCTTGGTTGACGTCAACGCGCACACTGGAGCGGTCCCCCAAGGCCTTTTTGATCGCGATCACATGGGCCAGGTCATGGCTGACTTCGCCCGCACCAATCTTCAATTTGAAGATGCGGTGGCGACGCAGGTCGAGCATTTTTTCCGCTTCGGCGATGTCTTTTTCGGTGTTGCCGCTGGCCAGGGTCCAGGCCACCGGCAGTGCCTCGCGCACGCGGCCACCGAGCAGTTCGCTGACCGGCAGGTTCAGGCGCTTGCCAAGGGCATCGAGCAAGGCGCTTTCGATACCGGACTTGGCAAACGTGTTGCCACGGATGCTGCGCTCCAGGCGCAACATGGCGGCGTTGATATTGCTGGCGTCCTGGCCGATCAGCAGCGGCGCGAAGTGGCGGTCGATGTTGACCTTGATGCTGTCGGGGCTTTCATTGCCGTAGCTCAGGCCGCCAATGGTGGTGGCTTCGCCGATGCCCTCGATGCCGTCGGCGCAGCGCAGGCGGATAATCACCAGGGTCTGGTTTTGCAGGGTGTGCATCGCCAGCTTGTGCGGGCGAATGGTCGGGAGGTCGACAATGATCGTGTCGATCGACTCGATGGGGCAAATCGGCATGGCTATACCCGCTGGGTTCTTTTTAGGTTTGAGCCGATTCTGTCCCTTAACTTTAAAGGCTTCCAATATAGAATGGGTCTCAAGCAATACCCGCAAGGTATGAAAGGAGCCGTTATGGAACTGCGTCACCTGCGCTATTTCCAGGTGCTGGGGGAAACCCTGAATTTCACCCGCGCCGCCGAACGCCTGCACATCGCGCAGCCGCCGTTGAGCCGACAGATCCAGCAATTGGAGGATGAACTGGGCGTCATTTTGCTCGAACGTAGCCGACCGCTGCGGCTGACCGAAGCCGGGCGGTTTTTCTATGAACACGCCAATGCGCTGCTGGAACAGCTGAACAAGGTCTGCGACAACACGCGACGTATTGGCCTGGGTGAAAAGACCTGGCTGGGCATCGGCTTTGCGCCTTCGACCCTGTACGGCGTGCTGCCGGAATTGATTCGGCGACTGCGCAGCCATGAGGCGCTGGAGCTGGAGTTGGGGTTGTCGGAAATGACCACCTTGCAACAGGTTGAAGCGCTCAAGGCTGGGCGGATCGATGTGGGGTTCGGACGGATTCGTATCGACGACCCGGCCATTGTCCAGCGCGTGCTGGTCGAGGACCGGCTGGTCGCCGTGCTGCCCGCTGGCCACCCGCTGCTGGGCGCGCCGGCCACGCTTGCTCAACTGGCCGCCGAACCGTTTGTGCTCTACCCCGGCAACCCGCGCCCCAGCTATGCCGACCATGTGATCGCGCTGTTTGATGCCCATGGCTTGGGCCTCAAGGTGGCGCAGTGGACCAACGAGTTGCAGACCGCCATCGGCCTGGTCGGCGCCGGCATGGGCGTGACGCTGGTACCCGCTTCGGTGCAGGTGCTGCACCGCGCGGATATTGGCTATACGCCGATTGTGGAAGCCACGGCGACGTCGCCGATCATTCTCAGCCGGCGGGTGCATGATCAGTCGCCGGGGTTGAGTCATTGCCTGCAACTGGTGGAAGAGTTGATCTAGCCACGCAGGCGGCGCGCATCATTGCGCTGCAACGTCTGGCTCGGCGACTCATCAAACAGCTTGCGGTACTCCGCCGAAAACCGTCCCAGGTGGGTAAAGCCCCAGCCCAGGGCGATCTCGGAGATGGTGCGGGTGGAGCCGTGCTCAAGGATTTCCTGGCGAACCGCACTCAGCCGGTACTTCTTCAAATAGGCCATGGGCGACAGGGCGAAGTATTTGCGAAAGGCATCGAACAGCTTGAAACGCGACACCCCCGCAGCGGCTTCCAGGTCTTCCAGGTGCACGGCTTCGCGGGCGTTGTCGTGGATGTACTGGCGCGCACGGATCAGGTAATGCGGCAGTTTCACCCCCAGGACATCGCGCAGTTCTTCGGAGTAGTTGTTCGGCTGGGCCAGGATAAGGCCCTTGATCAGCGAGCTTTCCAGGTCACGGGTAAAGGCAGCCTGCTCATACAGCTCGCTGCCGTGCTCCAGCTCGGCGATGAAGTAACGCGCCATGCGCCACCACGACGCCGACGCCCCCTCTACCGCGTCCATCACCGACTCAAAGCGCAACGGCGCGTCAATCGGCCGTTGCAGCAAACCTTCCAGCGACTCACTCATGGCCGCGCGCGTGATCACCACCTGCAACTTGCGGCAGTCGCCGGAGATCGCCAGCACCTGATGCTCGTTGGGCGAGATGATCACGCCCTGGTCGCGGTTGGAACTCAGGCGTTCACCGTTCTTGCTCAGCTCCTGCTCACCCACCAGGGGCAGGCTCAGGCTGTAGCTGCTGAAGTGCTCGGCGTCTTCGATGTCGATGGTCACGTCCGTGCCGTACTCGATCACGCCCAAGGTGGTGGCGCGGGACTTGAACACGTTGGCACTGTGGTGAAAACGCAGGCGCTCAGGCGTGGCGGTGGCCAGGCGATGGGGCCCGCAAATGCCGGACATCCAGCTGCGGGCGCCTTCCAGGTCGAAGCGTTGAATCGTTTGGCTGCTCATCAGGGTGCACCCACGGCGGTTAGGCTGTTGCGCGCTCTGGCGGCGCGTCGTTGGTGTAGGACAGCAAGTAATGCGCCACGCCAGCGCAATGGCCACTGGGTGGATAGCAACGGTCGATTAAGTGGATAAGAAGCGGTCTTTTCCGACAATTGCCCTGCCAGACAGTAGCGCATCCCGTCACCGTGCTGCACCGGGTTGGGTATTTGCTGCCCATTTTTCGGCCCAGGTTCCCCCATTAAGCGGATAGCCCGCGCCCTGCCCCGCTGCCTCTAATAAACCACCGATTAGCCCCTATCAAAAAGGTGCCTCCCATGAGTGGTGCAAGAAGCGTCGAGCAGTGGAAAACGTTTATCGAAGGCTGCCTGGACTTTCGCCCGGCAGACGAAGTATTCCGTATCGCCCGCGACATGTTCACCGAGCCGGAACTGTTCGATCTGGAGATGGAACTGATCTTCGAAAAGAACTGGATCTATGCCTGCCACGAAAGCGAACTGGCCCATAACCACGACTTCGTAACGATGCGCGCCGGGCGCCAGCCGATGATCATCACCCGCGATGGCGAAGGCCGGCTCAATGCGCTGATCAACGCCTGCCAGCACCGTGGCACCACCCTGACGCGGGTCGGCAAAGGCAACCAGTCCACCTTTACCTGCCCGTTCCATGCCTGGTGCTACAAGAGCGATGGCCGACTGGTGAAGGTCAAGGCGCCGGGGGAATACCCGGAGGGCTTCGACAAAGCCACACGCGGCCTGAAAAAGGCGCGTATCGAGAGCTACAAAGGCTTTGTGTTCATCAGCCTGGACGTGAAGGGCACCGACAGCCTGGAAGACTTCCTGGGCGATGCCACCGTGTTCTTCGACATGATGGTCGCGCAGTCCGCCACCGGTGAGCTGGAAGTGCTGCCCGGCAAATCCTCCTACACCTACGACGGCAACTGGAAACTGCAGAACGAAAACGGCCTGGACGGTTATCACGTCAGCACCGTGCACTACAACTACGTGGCCACGGTGCAGCATCGCCAACAGGTGAACACCGAGCATGGCGCTAGCGCAGGCAGCACCCTGGACTACAGCAAGCTTGGCGCCGGCGACGCCAACACCGATGACGGTTGGTTCGCCTTCAACAACGGCCATAGCCTGTTGTTCAGCGACATGCCCAACCCCAGCGTGCGCTCCGGCTACGCCACCATCATGCCGCGCCTGATTGAAGAACACGGCCAGCAAAAAGCCGAATGGATGATGCACCGCCTGCGCAATTTGAATATCTACCCGAGCCTGTTCTTTCTCGACCAGATCAGCTCGCAACTGCGCATCATCCGCCCCGTGGCGTGGAACAAGACCGAGATCATCAGCCAGTGCCTGGGGGTGAAAAACGAGTCTGACGCCGATCGCGAAAACCGCATTCGCCAGTTCGAGGATTTCTTCAACGTGTCCGGCATGGGCACGCCGGATGACCTGGTGGAGTTCCGCGAAGCCCAGCGCGGTTTCCAGGGCCGGCTTGAACGCTGGAGCGATATCTCACGCGGCAGCCACCGCTGGGAAACCGGCCCCACACCGAACAGCGAAGCCATCGGTATCCAACCAGCGATGACCGGCACCGAATTCACCCACGAAGGCCTCTACGTGAACCAGCATCGCAACTGGCAGCAGTTCCTGCTCAAGGGCCTCGATAACCAAGCGCTGAAATTGCGGGAGGTGGAATGATGAATGCGCAATTGCAGTACCAGATCGAGCAGTTCTTCTACCGCAAGTCCGAGCTGTGCGATGCGCAGGACTGGGACGCCTATGTGCAGCTGTTCGACCCGCAGAGTGAATTCCACCTGCCGCAGTGGGATTCGGAACACGTCTACACCCGCGACCCCAAGCGCGAGATGTCGCTGATCTATTACGCCAACCGTTCGGGCCTGGAAGACCGCGTATTCCGCCTGCGCACCGGCAAGGCGGCGTCGGCCACGCCGATGCCGCGCACGTTGCACCTGATCAACAACGTGCGCATCGCCGAGCGGGCGGAGGGCACGCTGGAGGTGAAACTGAACTGGCAAACGCTGTTCTATCGCCTGGCCACGTCGGAGCAGTTTTACGGCCACGCCACTTACACCCTCAAGCCTGATGGCGACAGTTGGTTGATCACCCGAAAGCACGCGCTGCTGCTCAACGACACCATCAACTCGGTGCTGGATTTCTATCACCTCTAAAGCACCCTTGTTGTGGTGGTGAGCGTGCTTTTTTGTGGTGAGCGGGCTTGCCCCGCGCTGGGGCGCGCAGCGGCCCCTGGTGCAGGCACTACGGTTTGACTGGAGAAATGCGGTGACTTTATTGGGGCCGCTACGCGCCCCAGCGCGGGGCAAGCCCGCTCACCACAAAAAGCACGCTCACCACAACAGGCCGTGCGTACGTCATAAATAGGCAGAGAACAACACATGAATCACAAAGTGGCCTTCAGTTTTGCCGACGGCAAGACCCTGTTTTTCCCGGTGGGTGCGAATGAAATCCTGCTGGATGCAGCGCTGCGCAACGGCATCAAGATCCCCTTGGATTGCCGCGAAGGGGTGTGCGGCACCTGCCAGGGTCGCTGCGAATCCGGCGACTACAGCCAGGACTATGTGGATGAGGAAGCCCTCTCCAGCCTCGACCTGCAACAACGCAAAATGCTCAGTTGCCAGACGCGTGTGAAGTCCGATGCGACGTTCTATTTCGACTTTGATTCGAGCCTGTGCAATGCGCCGGGACCGGTGCAGGTACGCGGCACGGTGAGCGCGGTACAGCAGGTGTCGACCAGTACGGCGATCCTGCAGGTACAGTTGGATCAGGCGCTGGATTTTCTACCGGGCCAATACGCACGGCTGTCGGTACCTGGCACCGACAGTTGGCGCTCGTATTCCTTCGCCAACCTTGCGGGCAACCAATTGCAGTTTTTGGTGCGACTGTTGCCCGACGGGGTGATGAGCAACTACTTGCGCGAGCGCTGCCAGGTGGGCGATGAGCTGTTGATGGAAGCGCCCCTCGGCGCCTTCTACCTGCGTCACGTCACCAAACCCGTGGTGCTGGTGGCAGGCGGAACCGGGTTATCGGCCTTGCTGGGCATGCTCGACGAACTGGCCGCCAATGGCTGCGACCAACCCGTGCACCTCTACTATGGCGTGCGCGGTGCCGAGGACTTGTGCGAAGCGGCGCGCATCCAGGCCTACGCCTCAAGCATCGCGGACTTCCGCTACACCGAAGTCCTCAGCGCTCCCTCAGAGGATTGGCCCGGCAAGCGCGGCTACCTGACCGAGCATTTTGACCTGGCCGAATTGCGGGACAGATCGGCAGATATGTACCTGTGCGGTCCCCCGCCAATGGTCGAATCCGTCCAACAATGGCTGGCGGATCAGGCACTTGATGGCGTTCAGTTGTATTACGAAAAGTTCACGCAGAGTAATATCTGACCCTCAGCACTTCTGAGGGGCTGATGCGGCGTGCACTCAACCCTGAGAAAAACAAGTAGAAGGGAATGTTAATGGCGGATGACATGGTTAACCCGGTAGGCCTCAAGCGTGGCCTGAAGAACCGGCACATTCAACTGATCGCCTTGGGAGGGGCGATTGGTACGGGGTTGTTCCTCGGCTCGGCCGGGGTACTCAAGTCGGCGGGGCCGTCGATGATCCTGGGCTACGCGATTGCTGGTTTTATCGCGTTCCTGATCATGCGCCAGCTCGGGGAGATGATCGTCGAAGAGCCGGTAGCCGGTTCCTTCAGCCACTTCGCCCACAAATACTGGGGCGGCTACGCAGGCTTCCTGGCAGGCTGGAACTACTGGGTACTTTACGTGCTGGTGGGCATGGCCGAACTGACGGCGGTGGGCAAGTACATCCAGTTCTGGTGGCCGGAAATCCCGACCTGGGTCAGCGCACTGGTGTTCTTCGTGGCGGTGAACCTGATCAACACCCTGAACGTGAAGTTCTTCGGTGAGGCCGAGTTCTGGTTTGCGATCATCAAGGTGGTGGCGATTGTCGGCATGATCGCGCTCGGCTGCTACTTGCTGTTCAGCGGCACCGGCGGCCCACAAGCCTCGGTCAGCAACCTGTGGAGCCACGGCGGGTTCTTCCCGAATGGCGGCATGGGGCTGTTGATGTCCATGGCGTTCATCATGTTCTCGTTCGGTGGCCTGGAGCTGGTAGGCATCACCGCTGCCGAGGCCAGCGAGCCGCGCAAAGTGATCCCGAAAGCGATCAACCAGGTGGTGTACCGAATCCTGATTTTCTACGTCGGCGCGCTCACCGTGCTGCTGTCGCTGTACCCATGGGACCAGCTGCTGCAAACCCTCGGCGCGTCGGGCGATGCCTACAGCGGCAGCCCGTTCGTGCAGATCTTCTCGCTGATCGGTAACGACACCGCCGCGCACATCCTCAACTTCGTGGTGCTGACTGCGGCGCTGTCGGTGTACAACAGCGGCGTGTACTGCAACAGTCGCATGCTGTTCGGCCTGGCCGAGCAAGGCGATGCGCCAAAGGCGTTGATGAAACTCAACAAGCAAGGCGTGCCGCTGCGGGCGCTGGCGATTTCGGCACTGGTGACGATGCTGTGCGTGGTGGTCAACTACGTCGCGCCACAAAGTGCCCTGGAGTTGCTGTTTGCGCTGGTGGTTGCCTCGCTGATGATCAACTGGGCGCTGATCAGCATCACCCACATCAAGTTCCGCAAAGCCATGGGCGAGCAAGGCGTGACGCCGTCGTTCAAGACCTTCTGGTTCCCGTTCAGCAACTACCTGTGCCTGGCGTTCATGCTGATGATCATCAGCGTGATGCTGGCGATCCCGGGGATTCGTGAGTCGGTGTATGCGATGCCGGTGTGGGTGGGGATTATCTATGTGGCCTATCGGTTGCGGGTTCGCAGGAGTAACGCGGTAGTCAACACACAGTGATCCCTGTGGGAGCCGGGCTTGCCCGCGATGCAGGCGACTCGGTTTCCAGTGAGACCGAGGTGATGCGATCGCAGGCAAGCCAGCTCCCACAGTTGATTGCATTTCATAATGAAAAGCCCCGGTAATCCGGGGCTTTTTGTTTAGAGCGTGGAGCGTACTCGCCATAGCTCGGGGAAGAGCACGGTATCGAGCATCTTGCGCAAATACCCCACGCCTTCGGTACCACCGGTACCAGGCTGGAAGCCAATGATCCGCTCCACCGTGGTCACATGGCGAAAGCGCCACTGGCGGAACGAATCCTCCAAGTCGATAAACTTCTCGGCCAACTGATACAAATCCCAGTAACGGTTCGGGTCGCGATACACCTCCCGCCACGCCGCCTCCACGGATTCATCGTGAACCGTCGCCGCCGTCGGGTCACGCTCGGCACGCTTGGGATCAATCGCCAGGCCCGCCTTGATCATCAGGTTGATCGCCTCGTCATACAGCGACGGCGTGGCAATCGCCACTTTCAGCTCGTTCAACAGCTCCGGCCGGTGGGCGTGAGGCCGCAACAGCGCCGCACTTTTATTGCCGAGGATAAATTCGATCTCGCGGTACTGGAACGACTGGAACCCCGACGACTGCCCCAGGAACGGGCGGATGGCCTTGTATTCCGACGGCGTCATCGTCGCCAGCACTGCCCAGGCGTGCACCAGTTGATCGAAGATCCGCGACACCCGCGCCAGCATCTTGAACGCCGGCGGCAACTCGCCCAGTCGTACGTGCTCGCGGGCAGCTTTGAGTTCGTGGAGCATCAGTTTCATCCACAACTCGGAAGTCTGGTGCTGGATGATGAAGAGCATTTCGTTGTGGTCCGGCGACAGCGGGTGCTGGGCGCTGAGGACTTTGCCCAGGTCCAGATAATCGCCGTAGCTCATGGACTCGGAAAAATTCAGTTCGGCGTTATGCCATTCTTCGGGCGGCTGGTAATCAGCAGAGAAAGGACATTGGCTCATCGCGTGGGCTCCTTGAGCGGACGGAGAATGGCGCGGACCGGGCTCGCGTCCAGGTGGGCAAAACGCAGCGGCAACGCGATCAGTTCATAGTCGCCTTCCGGTACGTCATCGAGCACGATGCCTTCGAGAATCGCCATGCCATGGCGAGCCACGGCGTTGTGGGAATCCATGGTCTTGGACTGCTGCGGGTCCAGCGAGGGTGTATCGATACCGATCAGGCGCACCCCCAGGCTGGCCAGCAGCTCGATGGTTTGCGGGGCAATGGCAGTGAAGTCCGCATCCCATTCGGTCAGCGGCGCTTGTGGATAAGTGCGCAGCAACACACGCTCGGGCATGTTATCCACACGTCCTTCCAACTGATGCGGCTGCACCAACGCGCCGCTGTCCAGGCAATGCAGCACCCGACACGGCCCCATGTACACGTCCAGCGACACTTCACCGATCGGTGCACCGTCGGCGCTGTAATGCAGCGGCGCATCCACATGGGCGCCGGTGTGCGGCGACAAGGTGATGCGCCCGACATTCACCGGGCACTCCGGGCCGAACTGCCACACGCGCTCTTCCTGGAACGGCGTGTCTCCCGGCCAGGTCGGGGTCGCCGTACTCAAGGGCGGGCTGATATCCCACCACGTTTTTATTGGGTTCATTTGCAGGCTCTCGGCGGTTACTGGGGTGAATGATACGAGGGCCGGCTGCGAATTTTCTTGCGAATTCTGGCGTGAAGCGGGAAATCTTTCGCACTTACTGCGAGGAAATAGCGGATTGGTGATGGGTTATATCAAATAAATACCGCTGCGCTTCTGGGCATCCCGATGTCGAGTTCAGACCACTGGTGCAACGCCCAAGGCCTTAGGGTGGATCCTTCCATTCCCTGCCTCGGAGTCATCATGTCCAAGCCCATCACCGTACTGCGCGATACCCACCCACTGCCGGTCCTGGACGCGTGCAAATGGGAAAAGCTCGAAGGCGACCCGCACACCGTCAACCTCAACGCCTACACCAGCGAAGACGGCAGCAAGATCATGGGCACCTGGATCTGCACACCGGGCAAGTGGTACGTGGACTACGTGAAGTGGGAATACTGCCACTTCCAGGAAGGCTACTGCATCATCACGCCAGAAGGCATGGAGCCGATTCACTTGCGGGCTGGGGATATCTTTGTGGTGGAACCGGGGATGAAGGGAACGTGGGAAGTGGTCGAGACGGTGCGTAAGTATTTTGTGTTTGCTTGACCCGCTATGCCTTGGCGCACTGAACACGGATTCGGCACAGTGCGCTCTTCAAGGCCCAAACTCATGGCGTATTAAGTGCTTTCCTACAGGCCTTCCGTGGGCTGATCGACAAGATCTGGACTGACTTCATCAAGCGAATTGAACAGTCGCCAGAGGGTAATCATGATCCGTACCGCGCCCCCAACTGCCTGGCCCTCAGTCATCCACCAACCGCCAGACTCGGTCAGCCAAATTGCCAAAAAGCAGGTGTTTCCCAACTCCTGCGGCGCGGCTGCCCTGCTGTGCGCGGCCAAAGAACTGGGGGTCGATAAAATCCCGGTTCTTACCGGATCAATGTCTGAGCATTTAGGCGTCGACACACTGGAGTTGGACAATCGTTGTGAAAGCGACCTGTACAGGATCACCAGCGGCTGCACAACCGTCAGGCACGGGCAGACCGACCTGGAACAAGCCGGTTATTCGATGCCGGACAGTATTGTCATCGCGGGAAGGCTTTTGGGCTTGGACATGAAGGTGGAAAAGAACCCGGGCATGCTTGTCGCCGGGTTGAACTGGCTTTATCCGACGATCGAAAACAAGCTCAGAGGCATTGGCTGCCCTATTGACCTGCCGGGTCCAGCACTTGACAGCAACGAGGTAAAACTAGAGGCCATGGCGGTGTCGTGTGTCGGCTTGCCGATCGGATTGCACTGGGTGGTACAGCGGGCAGACGGCAGCTATATGGATCCCGCAACCGGCGAGAACCAAAAAAACTTTTCCGCGTTGAACAACAGGCTTAAAAAAGCCGCGGGCAGGGCACTCGGCTATTACCCTTCGGGGATTTCAATCGTTGCCAAATTGGCCCCCTTAAACACGGGTGTAAAAGCCGGGAGCCAGCCTTACGCCGGCCCCCCTCCCCTTAATTGGTTTTAAGGTAGCTGTTGATAATCGCTGAAAAGTCCTTGCCCCCCTCCCCGCGCTGGCTCATCGCCTGATACAGCTGCTGGGCCACGGCGCCGAGGATCACCGGCTGGTGCACCTGGCGCGCGGCTTCGGTGGCCAGGCCCAGGTCCTTGAGCATCAGGTCGGCGCCAAAACCGCCGGTGTAGCCACGGGACGACGGTGCACTTTCGATCACGCCAGGCCATGGGTTGTAGGTATCGGAACTCCAGCAGCGCCCAGTGGAGCTGTTGATGATCCCCGCCAGCACTTGCGTGTCGATGCCCAATGCATCACCCAGCGCCATGGCCTCGCTGACGCCGACCATGCTGATGCCCAACAACAGGTTGTTGCAGATCTTGGCGATTTGCCCGGTGCCCACGTCGCCGCAATGCACGATGTTACGGCCCATCTGCGCCAGCACCGGTTGCAGGGTGGCGAACAGTTCCGGGGTGGCGCCGACCATGAAGGTCAGCGTCCCTGCGGCGGCCCCACCGGTGCCGCCGGAGACCGGGGCGTCGGCTACGACGACACCTTGCTTGGCCGCCGCAGCCGCGACGTCGCGAATGGTTTGCGGGTCGATGGTGCTGCAATCCACCGCCGGTACACCTTTGCCGATGCCAGCCAAAACCCCGTCGTCATTCAGCCATACGCTGCGCACATGCGCCGCCGCCGGCAGCATGGTAATCACCAGCTCAGCGTCTTTCGCCGCATCGCGTGGCGAAGCGCTGATGGTGCCGCCCAGCTCGGCCAGTTCCTTGAGCACCGTCTGGTTCAAGTCGAACAGGTTCAGCGCGTGGCCGGCCTTGATCAGGTTGCGGGCCATGGGCGCGCCCATGTTGCCCAAGCCGATAAATGCAATTTTCATGGTCGTCTCCCGATCTCAGCGCAGGTTGATGGTGGTGTTGACGCCATCATTGACCGTGTCGTCATCGAACCAGCGGCTGGTGACGGTTTTGGTCTGGGTGTAGAACTGCACCACTTGCTTGCCGTACGGGCCGAGGTCGCCGAGCTTGGAACCACGGGAACCGGTGAAACTGAAGAACGGCACCGGCACCGGGATCGGGATATTGATGCCGACCTGGCCGACATCGATTTCGCTCTGGAACTTACGCGCCGCCGCACCGCTCTGGGTGAACAGGCCGGTGCCGTTGCCGAACGGGTTGGCGTTGACCAGCGCGATGGCCTCATCGAGGGTCGCCACTTCCAGCACCACCAGCACTGGGCCGAAGATTTCCTGGGTGTAGATCTGCATGGAGGGGGTCACGCCCGAGAACAGGGTCGGGCCGACAAAGTTGCCTTGCTCGAAGCCCGGCACCTTGATGTCGCGGCCGTCCAACTCCAGCTTGGCGCCTTCTTTCACGCCGCTTTCGATCAGTTCCAGGATACGTGCCTTGGCGCGCTTGGAAATCACCGGGCCCACATCCGTGCCCGCTTCGCTGCCCGCGTTGACCTTGAGCTTTTGCGCCAGCGCCTTGAGGTCTGGCAGCCATTGCTTGGACGCGCCCACCAGCACCACCACCGAGGTGGCCATGCAACGTTGGCCCGCCGCGCCGAAACCGGCGCCGACCAGGGCATTGAGGGTGTGTTCGCGGTTGGCATCCGGCAGCACCACCGCGTGGTTCTTGGCGCCCATCATCGATTGCACGCGCTTGCCGTGTTTGCCGGCCAGGTCATAGACGTGGGTGCCCACGGCGGTCGAGCCGACGAAGGACACGGCCTTGATGTCTTTGTGGGTGCACAGCGCATCCACCACGTCCTTGCCGCCGTGTACCACGTTGAGCACACCGGCCGGTACACCGGCTTCCAGCGCCAGCTCCACCAACAGCATGGTCGACAGCGGGTCCTGTTCGGACGGTTTGAGTACGAAGGTGTTACCGCAGGCAATCGCCATCGGGAACATCCACAGCGGAATCATCGCCGGGAAGTTGAACGGGGTGATACCGGCGCACACGCCGATGGGTTGGCGCAGCGTGTAGGTATCGACGCCACCGGCAACGTTTTCAGCGAATTCGCCCATTTGCAGGGTGCCGATGGAACAAGCGTGCTCCACCACTTCCAGGCCACGGAAAATATCGCCCTCGGCATCGGCAATGGTCTTGCCCTGCTCGTTGCTGAGCACCACGGCGATGCGCTTGGAATGTTCACGGATCAAGGCTTGCAGCTTAAGCATGATGCGCATGCGCGCGCCGATTGGCGTCAGCTTCCAGGTTTGGAAGGCGCGGTGGGCGGCGTCGATGGCGGCGTTGACTTCATCGGCGGTAGCGAACGGGACTTTGGCCAGCACCTCTTGGGTAGCCGGGTTGACGATGTCTTGCCACTCGGTGGTCTTGGACTCGACCCACTCGCCGTTGATCAGCAACTTGACCTGTTGCACGGAAATATCGGCAGATGCGTTCATGTGGTCTCCAATCTTATATTTATACAGAGACAAGGCGCGTAACCGCCTTGGGAAATGAGGCGTTCGGACTGTTTTTGGAGTATAGATGTGCAAATCTCTAATAAGAACGCACATAAAAGCCGGACCAATATGCAAAAAAACATCACGTCGCTGGGCTCCCTGAACTGGGATGACCTGAAGTTTTTCCTCGAAGTGGCCCGCACCCGCAAGGCCAGCGTGGCCGCCAAGCGCCTGGCGGTGGACTACACCACCGTGTCGCGGCGCATCAGTTCACTGGAAGTGTCCCTCGGCACCCTGCTGTTCGAAAAATCCCGGACCAACGGTTTCGTCCTCACCCCTGAGGGCCAGCGTTTGCTGGGCTACGCCGAGTCCATCGAAAGCACCCTGCACATGGCCTGCGAACAAGTCTCCGGCTCCGGCGTGGCGCTGTCCGGCCACGTGCGCATGGGCTGCACCGAAGGGTTCGGCAGCTTCTTCGTCACCCCGCAATTGAGCCACTTCGTAGACACCTACCCGGCCATCTCGGTGGACATCCTGCCCCTGCCCCACTTCATCAGCCTGTCCAAGCGCGAAGCCGACATCGTCATCGCCCTGGAACGGCCGGAACATGGACCCTATGTGTGCTGCAAATTGTGCGACTACAAACTGCAGCTGTACGCGACCCAGGAATACCTGGACCAACACCCGCCGATCCGCAAACCCACGGATTTGGCCGAACATCCGTTTATCAGCTACGTGGATGATTTGGCGTTCAGTTCAGAGCTGCTGTACCTGGCGAACGTGGTGCCCGGCGCCAGCGCCAGCCTGCGCAGTACCAGCGTGATCGCGCAGTACGTGGCGGCGCAGCAGGGTCGGTCGATGGCGATATTGCCGTGTTTTTTGGCGGCGCAGGATTCACGGTTGTTGCCGGTGTTGGGGGAGCAGATTTCCATCACTCGCCAGTTCTGGATGTATTGCCGGGAGGATTTGCGCAAATTGAAGCGGATTACGTTGTTGTGGGACTACATCAGGGAAGTGACGGAGCAGAATCAGGGGTTGTTGATGGGGGAGACACGGGAGATGCGGTTTGCCGAGGACTGAGTGGATAAGGAGTAAGGGTGTCCCTTCCTACATAACCGCACGGGGCGAGAACAACGACTTGTGACAGGGTTTGTAACAGTATTAGTGACAGGAATTTTACATCTGAACCCCTTCTACAATACGTTGAGAATCGTGTCTACCACCTAGACTGCGGCTAGCCATCCACATGTGATACGAGCACCTAGGCGACTACCAGTTCTTCATAGATCGACTACTATCACGACCACAACAGCATAAGCGTCAACCAAGCTTGCCATCTCGGTAGCAGGTACTGCTAATATGCCATCATAGCAAAAACCAAAGAGAGAATAATTCTCAAAAACACATAGGCTTACACTTTGGCGCAGCTATCACAAACGAAAAATAATTACTCAAAGTGCTATTAAGGAGAAATACACGTGGCATATCGAAATGGAAATTATTGCGCCTTTTATGTTTCCGAGCCGTTCAATCCAAGCGCATTAGGTGCTAATGCGACCAAAGATTTCGTTTACTACAATATGTTAAAGGCGTGGAAGGCAGCGGATTCACTATTCCCCTTCAATGACTCACACGCTAAAACTTACAGCGTTCGTGATGGTAGCGATTGGGAAACAACACTAAAACCACGATTGCGAGAGCGCCTTCAGTCTTCAAAAAATATTATTTTCTTCCTTAGCAGCAAGACTTTTGAATCTAGAGCGGTTAAGGAAGAAATCGAGTACGGAATTAATAACCAGGGACTGCCCATCATTGTCATTTACCCTGAATACAGCGAAAAATCGGACTTGGTCGCTAATGGCGAAATCAAGACAGAAATAAAAAATCTATGGAATAAGCTTCCAACCTTCAAAACACTGAAAATCAACGTCCCAGTACTGCACGTCCCAATGAAGAAAGAGCTCATAAAAATCGCGCTAGCGGACAGTGAGTTAACTCTTGCAGGAAAGATTAAGCCCGGAAACTACTGGTATACCGTCTAACCTTTCGAGCAATAACTGGAATCAGTGGTGAAAGTAGATGAGCAAAGTAAGTTTTACTGACAAAACCCTGTGGGTGAGATTTAAAGAACGAGTATCGTGGATTAGTACGATTTTCTCATTACTGCTGATATTTGTGAGCATTCCGGATCAGTGCAAATATCTTGCAGGGATTCTATTCTTGCTTGGCTTATTTGTATTTTACATCATCAGTTGGATCGAAGCGAATCGCCTAAAAATAGTAGACCTGGACATCGAGGGCAGCACCGTCACCATAAAAGCAGGAGACATTTTTAAAGAGCAAGACTATAAAGTTATCGCATTCAATGAGTATTTTGACACTCAGGTGGATGATAAAATCATATCAAGCAAATCTCTAAACGGAATTTTCGTAAATGAGCATCTACCTGGAACTCTCGATGACCTTAACAAGTATTTAGAAGAGTACCAGTTCGAAAATAGCGATATAGGAGAGCTCAATGAGCAAAGGCGCTCAGAAAAAAAACAGAAGTACGAAATAGGTACAGTGTGTGTCTACCACGACTACATCCTAGCGGCATTTACTAAGTTTGACGACAGAAACAAGGCCGAGCTAACAATGCCAGAGTACTTGGCATTTCTCATTAAATTCTGGGACAAAATCAACAATGTTTATGCTCAAAAGAGCGTTTCGACTCCCGTATTCGGCTCGGGAATTACGCGCATCAAAGAGCACAAAAATATTACAGACGAGGATTTGCTAAAAATAATGCTCTGGACCTTTAGGATTAGCGAAATGCGCTTCAAGTACCCAGCCAAACTAACCATCGTTATTCACGAGAGCAAAATAGACAAAGTCAACCTACTAGACTTTAGAATGACCAAAAATGGTCTATAGTTCTGATCCAGACTGAAAATTCAAATTTCACACCAGTCAACAGCTCAGTAACTCAGTAACTCAGTAACTCAGTAACTCAGTAACTCAGTAAACTTTAATGCCAAACATGATCTTCCTCAATTGGGTGGAAGGTCAAATTCTGGTACTACACTCTAAATTCAAGTCCGCAACTGCTCAATCGCTGAGCCAATGGCCTCGGTGTTGGTATCCAGTGTCTGGACTGCCCCTCTCCAGCCTATGCTTGTTGATGGGGGAGACGCAGGAGATAAGGATCGCGGATTAAAGGGCCATCAACGATGATTCGTTTTAATTTGCAGGACGTTTCCTAGAGACTCTCTACCCCATTGCGCCTTACCGTTTGGGTCACTAGCCTCCTGACTTCGCTGCTCATCAGCGATCGGGTTTAGCGACTCGGATTAGTTGGGATGTGATGCCAAAGTATTGCCAGGCTTTTTACCTGTCTTTACCGTTTTATGGCGGCTGTGCGCGGGAGGCCTTCGGGTCTGCCGGGTTCCCAAATTTACCGGTTCGCTAACCCGTGTACAGCTGCCACCTATTCATGTTTAGCGACATGCCGTGGTGACCCCTACTGCAAATTTGGGAAACATCATGTCAAAAATCGTCCCCGATCCACCGCTCTCCTCCATCACCACCCTCGGCGTCGTCACCTTCGGCGATTACGGCGAAAACGAAAAACCCCTGTTCCGCGTCAATTCCGGCATGCCGATTGAGGAAGCCTTAGAACACGCCTCCACCCTGCTTTTTTACTCCAAGAAACTCGCGATGGAAGCTGCCATGGATGTTCGCGGCGAGCAATACGCGTGGGCCGCGCATTACCTGTGTGAGATGGGCAAAGCTGTGGTTGATGACCTGACGCAAGCTATGACACCGGGCCGTTAAGCGAACACCGTTCAAATGTGGGAGGGGGCTTGCCCCCGATGGCGGGGTGTCAGTTGACATCTAATCGACTGCTCTACCGCTATCGGGGGCAACCCCCCTCCCACATTTTGATTGCATTTCAGGTCGGGACTGGGCGAAACCTATCAATCCGCAATCACCACTATCGACACCCGTCGATTCTCCGTGCGCCCTGCCGCGGTGTCATTGGACGCCACCGGCTCGCTGCTGCCCAAGCCGCGCAGTTGGATGTTTTCTTCCTTCATGCCCACACTCATCAACACCGTCGCCACACTTTTAGCGCGGCGCAGGGACAGTTGCTGGTTGTAGGTTTCCTTGCCCGATGCGTCGGTGTGACCGTCGACGCGTACGCGTTCAATCCCCACGCCCAACAGGGCCTTGCCGATGCGCTGGACGATGTCGGTGCTGGGTTGGTTGAGCGCCTCGACATCGCTGCCAAACAGCACTTTGCCGGACAAGCCGAATGCCCAGCCGTCGTCGGTCAGTTCAAAGCCTTGCTGCTTGAGCACGGCGACTTGCGCCGGGGTCAGGCCTTTGGGTGGGGCCGTCTGGCAACCGCCGAGGGCGAGCAATGACACGAGCAGGGTGATAAACATGAAACGCGCGGTCGAGAACAAGGGATCAACTCCTGTGTTTAACGTTGACGACGGGGTTCTCCGACTCCGCCGTTTGCTGGCCGCCCGAGGACAAACGCTTGGCCTGGTACATCGCTGCGTCGGCAGCATTGAGTAAGGTGCCAGGGGTGGCGCCATGATCGGGGTAGATGGCGATGCCGATACTGAGAGAGGTCAATACCTGGGTGTTGCCGGGCACGGAGATCGGCAGGTCCATGCTGGCGATGATCTTGTCGGCGATGCGCTCGGCGTCTTCGACCTTGTGCAACGGCGCCAGCAGTATGGCGAACTCGTCGCCGCCCAGGCGCGCCACCAGGTCGTCTTCGCGCAATTGCGCGCGCACACGCTCGGCGACGGCCACGAGGACGGCATCACCGGCGGCGTGGCCAAAGCTGTCATTGATCTCTTTGAAGCGGTCGCTGTCGAGGTACAGCACTGCCACTTGTTCCTTGGCCTTGGCTGCGCTGCGCAGGGCGCGGATCAAACGGCCTTCGAAGAAGGCGCGGTTGGGCAGACCGGTGAGGCTGTCGTGGTTAGCCTGGTGGGCGAGGGATTCGTTTTCGCTTTGCAAGTGGCTTTGCCAGGCTTCCATCTCGCCGAGCAAGGCGTTGAAGTCACTGCCCAGGCTGTCGAGTTCGGCGATTTTTGCCGGCGGTACGCGGCGGTCGAAGTCGCGTTCGCTGCGGGCGGCGTGGGCCACGGCGGCGAGGCTTTGCAGCGGGCCGGTGATGCCGCGCAACAAGCGTCGCGCCAGGTGCAGGGCGATCCACGCGCTGAGGGCGGTGCAGATGAAGATCCCGGCCAGGCCGCTGAGCAGGAAGCGCAACAGGCTACCGCCGTGGCCGATGAGATGGATGCTGCCGATGGTTCGCCCTTGGTGAAGGATCGGCTGGCTGATGGGTTGTTCGAGCAGCGTATGCGCCAGCTCCAGTTCCACACGCGAGAGCAGGCCGGTATCCGGGCGTATCCACTGCGCCAGCAACTTGCCATTGGCATCGAGGACTTCGGCCTGGGCCACCTCTTCGGTGGAGGCAATCAGGCTGAGGGCTTCGGTGGCTGCGGCGCTGTCGTTGAACACCACCGCCGCTTCCACGGTGTAGTTGATGGAGCGCGCGATCAGGTGCAGGTTGTGTTCGGCATACACCCTCAGCGCCAACACACCCAGCAGGGTCAGGGACACGCTGGCCAGGGTCACGGCCAACAGCGCCAGGATCAGATGCCCTCGGCCGATGACCGAGCGCAGCGTCGGTCGCACCTTGGCGCCGCTCATTGCGCGGGCGCCCGGCGACGGGACAGTTGCAAGACGCTGGGGTGAATGCGCACGCCACTGCGGGCCACGGAGTCCAGGTTAACTTCGAAGGACACCTGTTGATCCCCCACCCGCAAGCAGAACAGGCTGCCCACGGTGCACTGGTCGCCGCCTTCGCTGATGCTGAGCACCGGGTGGCCGATTAATGCGGCAAACAGGTGGCTGCGCTCATCCGCGGTGAGTTTGCCGATGTACACCGCATCGCACGCGGTGACGATATCGGGATGGTTGGCCAGCAGGCGCTGCACCACGACCGGACGGCCGGTGGCCTGGGTAGTGCCTTTGATCAGGTCGTCGGTGTACTGGGTCGGGCCGACGATACACAGGCGCAATTGCGCCGGCTCGACTGGCCAGCGGGCGTAACTGAGGATGCCAAGCACCACTTGGGTGACCGCCTGGGCGCGCTGGTCTGCAAGGTCTGCGGGATCGGGCGCCTGGGCGAAGGCGTGCGGCGCGAGCACACACAGGATTGCCAGCAGCAGGCGTCTCCAGCTCAAACTTCGCTCTGTGGGCGAGACGGCCACGTTCATGCAGCGATACTCTCAGGTGTTTTCGGGGTGATGCCGCAACGATAGCACAGCGTCGGATATTTCTGACTCCTGACCCAACTCCAGCATCAACCCACTCAAGCGCTTGACCTTGCGCCGCACGGCCTCTTCAAACACGCCGCCCCGGGGTTCGATCAGGCTGAACCAGCGTTTGGCACGGGTGATGCCGGTGTAGATCAACTCTTTGGTGAGCACCGGGTTCAGCGCATCCGGCAGGATCAGCGCCGTGTGGGTGAACTCCGAGCCCTGGGATTTGTGCACCGTCATGGCGTACACGGTTTCCACATCATTCAGACGGCTGGGCAGCACAAAACGCACGCCGCCCTGGCCATCGTTACGTGGGAACGCTACGCGCAGCACTGGGGGGCCGCCGTCGCTTTCGGGCAGTTTCAGCGCGATGCCGATGTCACCGTTCATCAAGCCCAGGCCGTAATCGTTGCGGGTCATCAGCACCGGGCGCCCTTCGTACCATTGCTCGTCGCCTTCGATCAGGCGCACCTTGCGCAGGGCGGCGGTGATGCGCAGGTTGAGGCCTTCAACGCCCCAAGGGCCCTTGCGTACCGCGCAGAGCAGTTGGAAAGCATCGAAGGCTTGCAGCAGTTGTTGCGCCCAGTGGGTCCAGGCGGTGTCTTCGCGCGGGGTGTCGGCGGATGGCCGGGCGCTTTGCAACAGATTGAGGTAATAGCGATAGCCCTCGGCACCGTCACCCTGTCCGTCCAGTACCAGACGCTCCAGGGCGTAATCGTGTTCGCCTTTGAGGCTGACGCAAAACAGATCATCGTGACTACGCGCCGCCAGCAGCTTGCGGGCTTCTTCAGCGTTTTGCTGGTTGACCCAGCGCGCCAGTTGGCCGATGCCACTGCCTTCGCCGAAACGGCGTGAGTAACGCAGCATCACCACTTGCTGGGCCAGGGGATGGGTACCGTCGAGGTCTTCCTGCAAGCCACTGGCACTGAGGTCTTCGCCACTGACGGCTTGCAGCCATCGGCGGGTCTCGGCGCTGTAGAAGCCGGCTTCGGCATCACGGCACAAATCACCGAGTACGGCGCCCGCTTCTACCGACGCCAGTTGATCCTTGTCGCCCAGTAATACCAGGCGAGCATGGGGTGGCAAGGCGTCGAGCAGGTTGGCCATCATTTCCAGGTCGATCATCGAGGCTTCATCCACGACCAACACATCCAGGGGCAACGGGTTACCGATGTGATGACGGAAATGCCGCGTGCCTGGGCGACTGCCCAGTAGCCGGTGGACGGTGGTGACCTGGGTCGGGATTTTTTCCTTCACGTTGTCCGGCACTTTCAGCGACAGCACTTGCTGGCTGATGGACTCGGTGAGGCGTGCGGCAGCCTTGCCGGTGGGCGCGGCCAGGCGAATGCGCAACGGGCTGCCGGTTTCGACAGCCGGCGCCTGTAACAGCGCGAGCAGGCGCACCACGGTGGTGGTCTTGCCGGTGCCGGGGCCACCGGTGACGATGCTGAATGCACCGCGAGTGGCCAGGGCGCAGGCGAGCTTTTGCCAGTCGATCACGCCGTCGGGCGGCGGTTGGTCGAACAGGCTGTCCAGGCGCTGCGGCAAATCGGCGGCGACACGTTCCTGGCTGGCGAGCCGCAGGCGCAAGGCGGTGTCGATGCGCCGCTCGTAGGTCCAGTAACGGCGCAGGTACAGGCGTTTGCCGGACAGCACCAAGGGGCGACTTTGGGCGGATTCGCTGCCATCGACTGCCAACGCGACCAAGTGGCTGGCAGCCAGCGCATGGCACCAGTGGGCGCCGTCCAGGCCTTCCAGCAACTGCGACGGCAGCAGCATGGCACCGGTTTGCAGGTCGCCTTCAGGCGGCAAAGACAGGGCAAAGTCCGGTGCCTTGAGGGTTTCGAACAGGTCGAGGCAGACGTGCCCATGGCCCAATTGATGGCTGGTCAGCGCGGCGGCCAGCAATACCAGCGGGTCAGCGTGCGGGTCAAGCTCGTGCAGGAAGCCGACGAAGGCTTTGTCCAGGGCGCGCAACCAACCGCGATCGACCCAACGCTCCAGCAGTTGCACCAGGTCGGCGGCGCGACTGAGCGGCATCAACGCCTCCAGCGGTAACGGCGACAGGCTCATAACAGCACTCCTTGTTCCCAGGCGGGCTCAACCTTGGGCGGGAGGGTCTTGCCCTGGAACAGCAGGTCCAGGCCTTCGATCAGGTCCCGTGGCGGTCGGGTGAAATACGCACCCTGGCTCGCGGACCGGGTCCCGCGCAGGAACAGATACAGCGCACCGCCGACATGGCGGTCGTAGTCGTAGTCCGGCAGGCGCGCCTTGAGTTGGCGGTGCAGGGCCAGCAGGTAAAGCACGTATTGCAGGTCGTACCGATGTTCGAGGATCGACTGTTCCATGGCGTCCTGGGTGTAGGCCGAATCGTCGGGGCCGAGCCAGTTGGATTTGTAATCCGCTACGTAATAGCGGCCGTCATGTTCAAAGGTCAAGTCGATAAAGCCCTTGAACATACCGTTGAGCAGCACGGGTTCGGCGGCAACGCGGGACACGCCGCTGTGGGTGTACTGGCACACCAGTTTGTCGAGGGCGAGTACGTCGACTTTGTGGCTGGCGAACCAGAACTCCATTTCGATCTGGTACTGCTGCAAACCGTTGAGGGAAACGTGACCGTTATCCACCGGCAATGGCGTTTGCAACAGGTGGCCGAGCCAACCGCTGAGGGTGATGATCCAGCCTTCCCAGTTACGACGATTGCAGCGGGCGCCCACGGCCTTTTCGATGGCCTCGGGTGTGACGTTGAAGCCCTCCTCCCCTGCCCACTCGAGCAGACCGTGAAGGAAAGTCCCTGGGTTAGGACCGCGCGGGAAACGGTGGATGTCGCCGCCGGATGCCACCACTTCGCGGGGGGCATCGGGGTCGAGGCGTTCGTCATCGAACAGCTTCTGGGCCTGGGGGCTTTCCGGCGCTTCGAGCGTGGCGGCACTCATGCTGTCGCCGATACGCAAGGCGCTGTAGGAGGCAATCCACCAGTTTTCCGAGGCCTTGCGCTTGGGCAACAAGGGCGTCCGCAGTGTGGCTTCGTTACGGGGTGGGTGGAAGACGATGGGTTGCGCTTCGGGCACCTGGGCATAGTCGATGGCAGGGCAACCTGCTTGCAGGTCCAACAGCCAGCGCGCCAGACCGGCAGACTCCCCCAGCGAAGCACCAGCGCCGAGCAGATAGCCCAACGCCGACAGGTGCAACACGGAGCTATTGCTGTTGCCACGCTTGAGGTCAGCGATGCCCAGCCAGCATGCATGCTTGGCGCGGGTCAGGGCGACATACAACAGGCGCAGGTCTTCAGCCAGGCGCTCGTTGTCGGCCTGGGCGATCAACTCGGGCGTAGGGCGCAGGCTGACGTGGGATTTGCCGTGTTCATCGTGGTAGTGCAGCGGCAAGCGGCTGCCGTCGACCGGTTTGGCCGAGCAGATGAAAGGCAGGAAAACCAGGTCGTACTCCAGGCCTTTCGACTTGTGGATCGTCACCACCTTGACCAGTTGCTCATCACTTTCCAGGCGCAGGATTTGTTCTTCACCCGCCTGGCCGGAGAGTGCCAGGTGTTCCGCCAGGTGTCGGATCAGTGCCTGTTCGCCGTCCAGTTCCGTGGCTGCCTGTTGCAGCAATTCGCTGAGGTGCAGCAGGTTGGTCAGCACCCGTTCGCCATCACTGCGTGCGATCAGGGTTTGCGGCAGTTTGAAGTCGTGCAGCAGGCGGCGCAGCATCGGCAGCACGCCTTGGGTCCGCCAGATCGCGCGGTAGCCACGGAACTGCATGACACGGCTTTCCCACGCAAGCTCATCCTGGTTCAGACGCTCCAGTTCCGGCAACGACAGGTTCAGCGTGACGCAGGCCAAGGCGGCGCGCAGCGGGCGCTCGACATCCGGCTCGGCGCAGGCCTTGAGCCAGGCGAGCAGGTCGTGGGCTTCCTGGGCGGCGAAGACTGAGTCCTTATCGGAGAGGTAGACGCTGCGTACGCCACGGGCTGCCAGTTCGGTGCGCACGGCTTGGGCTTCCTTGCCGTCGCGAACGAGAATGGCGATGTCTGACGGAAGCACACCGGTGAAGCTCACGTCCGGCCGTAGGAAACCGGCGGTACCTTGCTGCCCGCCGTTGAGCAATTCAACAATGTGCGTGGCACAGGCGGCCGCCAATTGCTGACGATAAACCGCATTGGACACTGGCTGGTCGGTAGGTAAGTGCCAGAGGTTCATGGCCGGCAGCGTTTGCCCATTAACCTGCAATTGTTCCTTGCGACCCTGGGACAGCACCGAGTGGAAAGGCACCGGGTTTTCACCGTTGGGCTCGCGGAACAGGAACGCACCGCGACCTGTCTCTGCACGCTGGAATACGTGATTTACCGCCTCGACCATCGCATGGCTGGAGCGGAAGTTGGTGCCCAATGTGTGGTGGCGACCGGTAGTGGATTGTCGGGCGCGCAGGTAGGTGTAGATGTCGGCGCCACGGAAGGCGTAGATCGCTTGCTTGGGATCGCCGATCAGGAACAGCCCGCTGTCGAGGTGGTTTTCTTCGATGCGGTAGATGCTGTCGAAGATGCTGTATTGCACCGGGTCGGTGTCCTGGAATTCATCGATCAAGGCCACCGGAAACTGCTCGCGGATCACACTGGCCAAGCGTTCACCGCCGTCGGCTTGCAGGGCGGCGTTGAGGCGGATGAGCATGTCGTCGAAACCCATCTCGGCGCGGCGACGTTTTTCGTCCTCGAAGCGTTTGCCCACCCAGCCGGCGGCGTGTTGCAACACGGCGGCGTCGGGGGTCGGCAGCGCATCAAGGGCGGCCTTGAGGCCGGCCATGGCGTCGATACCGGGATGCTGCGGCGGCTCGCCCTTCCAGGCTTCGGCCATACCGTCGGGCGTGAGGCGGGTGAAACCGGTACCGATGTCCAGTTGCTCAAGGGTTTCGTCAGCGGCCCAGGCGCTGATCTTTTCGAACCAGGGCTCGAAGTAACGGGCTTGCATCTTGCGGCCGTCGACGGTTTTTGCGGCCACGGCTTGCAGGCAGATATCGCGCAGTTCGGCGGCCCATTGTTGCCAGGGGGCCTTGAGCGTTTGCAGTGCTTCGCGGCGTTCCTGCAGGCACGCGTTGATCAGCTCGGCGGGCTCGCGGGTTTCACCCGTCGGCCGTTCGCTGCCAAATAGCGCACGTACTCGCGGCATTAACGCGGCGGGGCCGCCCCAGTTGCTGCGCACCCAGTTGAGAGCGTCGTCGTGCATCGGGTAGCAGAACAGCCGCCAGTAATCGCGCAACACTTCGCCGAGCAGGTCGCTGTGGTCGGTTTCCAGGGTCTGGGTGAACAGGCTGCCGCTGTCGAAGGCATGTTCGCGCAGCATGCGCTGGCACCAACTGTGGATCGTCGAGACGGCGGCTTCATCCATCCACTGGGCGGCGATGTCCAGTCGGTTGGCGCAGGCAGGCCATTGTTCGGGTGGGTACTCGGCGCGCAGATCGGCGATCAGGGCATCGGGCTGTTGGATTTCTTCGCGAAAAAAGCGTGCGGCTTCGGCCAGGCGAATGCGGATGCGTTCGCGCAGCTCCTTGGTGGCGGCGTCGGTGAAGGTCACCACCAGGATTTGCGGCGGCAGCAATTCACGGCCGAAGCCTGCTTCGTCGCCACCGTGGCCGAGGACCAGGCGCAGGTAGAGGGCGGAGATAGTGAACGTCTTGCCGGTACCCGCGCTGGCTTCGATCAGCTGGCTGCCTTTGAGCGGGAAGGCCAGGGCCAAGGGTTTACGGGTCATGCGCCGTCCTCGCCGGAGAGTGATCGCCATGGTGCGTTGAGCAAGGGGCGATACAGGGTTTCGCACCAACCTTCGAACTCTTCGCTGGCGATCAGTGTGGCGTAGTCGGGGAATTGCCGGGTGAGCGCCGGGGTTTCGCGACGCTCGCCATGGTTGGTCAGGCCATCGCCTTCGTAGGTTTTACTGGCGACGGCTTCGGCCTTGACTGGGTCGGTTTGGCTGAGCCACGCGAAGGCGGTTTTCACGGCAACGGGTAGCGGTTTGCTCATTCCGGTATGCCAGGCTAGCAGCAAGTTGCAGAGGATTTCCCGGGCATTGGATGTATCCAGTGGTGGCAGGAGCAGGGTGTCGTCGCTGGCCACCAAGCCAGTGCTTAACGGCAAGCCGCAGGCGCAGGCAACCACGTGATTGACCCAGGGGCGAATCAGGCGATGCCACTTGCGGGTCTTGATCGAGCCGATACTGTTGGGAATGGTGGTGACGCTGAGCAGCCCGCCATCACTGCGCCGATGCAATCCGCTGATCCAGCCTTCCAACTGAACGCCATGATGCTCAAAACTGACGGGTTCGGCGCCGGGGTGCGGGGTGGGCCAAAGGGCCAGTAATTGCTGGTAGCGTCGCAGCAGGTCGGGCAAGGGCTCGATCAGTTCGTTACGCAGGCATTCGCCGAAACCGACCATCGGCAATAGGCCACTGCCTTGCAGACGCAGGGCTTGGGCATTCAGCGCCTGCTCGAGGTGATCGGGTTGGGTGAGTGCAGCGCTGAGCAGGCTGTCGCTCAGGCTGTAGCGTTGCAGTGCGTCGAGAACGAAGGGCTCTTCGTCGGCCAGCGGGACTTCGGCGGCCTCGAAGAATACTTTCAGGCGTTGGCTGAAGAAGTGTTTGACCGGGTTACGCAGGAAGTCTTGGAGCTGGCCGAGGCTCAGGGGCTCTTCCTGTTGGTGAGGAGCCAGGTCGTGTTCGGTTGGGAGGGCATCGGACGCTTCGTGGAGCAACTGCCATTCGCGCGCGTAGCTGAACAGCGCATCGCCCTCATGGAAATAGCGGGCGCTGAACGGTTGCAGCGGATGCTCTTGTGTCATGGCATCGATCAGTGGCTCGTCGCTGTTTGCGTGGTGCCAGCCACTGGCGAGATGGTCACGCAGTTGACCGATCAGTACCGAGGCAGGGCGATCACTGTTGTCACGGATGCTACGGCCGACCCAACTGATGTACAGCTGGTCCCTGGCTGAAAGCAGGGCTTCGAGCAGCAGGTAGCGGTCGTCTTCACGGCGTGAGCGGTCGCCGGGGCGGTAGTCACTGCCCATCAGGTCGAAGTCCAGCGGTGGTTGCGCACGTGGGTAATCACCGTCGTTCATGCCGAGCAGGCAGACGAGCTTGAAGGGGATCGCACGCATGGGCATCAGGGTACAGAAATTGACAGCTCCGGCGAGGAAGCGCTGGGACAGGCGGCCTTGGTCGAGGCCGGCCAGCCAGGCTTCACGGACTACAGTGAGGGGTAACTCGTCCTGCAGACCTACGGACTCGCAGGTTTCCAGCCAGGTTTCTCTGAGTTGTTCGAGTTGGCCCAGCAGGTAATCGTCGTGTTCGCTGCTGGGCAGGAAGAACAGTTGCATCAGGCGTTGCAGACGCTCACCCCACACCCTCGGAGGTGCGGGTTGGGACAGGGCTTGGTGGGCGTCGTTGAGTGCGTCGAGCAAGGCGACCAATGGGCCGATCAGCGCGGCGTCCAGACCACCTATTTCGTCGTAGGGCTCGATGCCGTCACACGCGGCGCCGGTGCCTACGGCGTAACCGAGCAGCATACGGCGCAGGCCGAAACGCCAGCTGTTTTGCTCCAGCTCCGTTGGCAGGCCTAGGCCGGCACGTTGTTCGGCGTTAAGCCCCCAGCGGATGCCGGCACCTTCTATCCAGCGGTGCAATGTGGGCAGGTCGCGTTCCTTGATGGCAAAGCGTTCGCGTAGGGCCGGAACATCAAGCAGGTCGAGAATCTCGCTGACGGGGAAGCGGCTGTCGGGGAGTTTCAGCAGGTGTTCGACGGCGATGAGCAGTGGGTCGCGGCCACGTTGGCCCTGGTCGGTCAGGGTGAACGGGATGAAGCGCGGGTCATTGCGCTCGAGCTGGCCGAACACGGCGCGGATGTGCGGCGCGTAACTATCGACGTCGGGAACCATGACGATGATGTCCCGGGGGCGCAGCGCGGGGTCCGCACTGAAGCGTTGGAGCAGTTGATCGTGGAGGATTTCCACTTCGCGTTGGGCGCTGTGGGCGATGTGGAAGCGGATTGAGGTGTCGCGGTCCAGGTCGACGGCAGGCCAAAGCTCGCGGGTTTCGTTGAGTGGGCGCAGTTCGAGGATGTCGTCCTGGAGCTGGTTGAGCAGTGTGGTGGGCTCGCTGTCGCTGAACAGGTCGATACGACCATCGCGGAAGGCAGCGCGGTAGCTGTTGGGGTCGTCGTAGCTGTCCAGCAGGCTGATGTAGTCGCGGCCCTGTTTGCCCCAGGCAGCCAGCAGCGGGTGGGCATGCTGGTGCAGGGTTTGTGGGTCGATGGTGACCGGCATGCCACTCTTACGCGCTTGGCGTTTGTATTCGTTACGCAGCAGGTCTTTGTCGGCGACGATGTCTGACCAATGGTGGCGACAGGGGTTGTGCACGCAGAGTAAAACTTGGCTGAATCGTGCGAGACCGGCGAGGGCTTCGAGTGCCTGCGCAGGTAACGAGGAGATGCCAAAAACGATGACTCGGGATGGAAGGCCTGGGGGCGCGTGCTCGAGTGTGTTTATGCGCTCAATAAAGCGCTGGTGAACGCCTGCACGACTTTCGGCCATGCCTTCTTCACCTACATCCAACAGCAGCGCACGCCACAGCTCGGCTTGCCAGCAGTTAGCGAGGTTGAGGGGTTTGGACTCGCCTCGGCCATTGCGCAGTTGGTGACGGCCAGCAGCCCAGTCTTCCAGCCAATCGGCACGGTAAACTTGGTATTGGTCGAACAAATCAGCCAGGCGCTCGGCGAGTTGATAGCGTTTTCGCAAATCAGTGTCGTGGGTGAGGAAACGCTGCAGCGGTTCGAAGTGCGGCTGATCGATAAGCTCCGGGAGCAGGCGCATCAGGCGCCAGGTCAGTGGGGCTTTATCGAGCAGGGACTTGGGGGGGATTTCGTCACGGCCCAGGACCATGCGGTACAGCTGCCACATGAAGCTGCCGGGCAGTTGCACGTCGATTGCTGCGGCGATTCCACAACCGCCCATATCATCATCTTCAGGATCTTCAGCCAAAGCCAGCTTGAGCCACTGGGCGATGCCGTTGCTTTGCACCAAGGCGATTTCGTTTTCCAGGGGAGCCAGTGGGTAGCGGCGCATCCAACTGACCACCAGGCTGCGCAGTTCGTCCAGGCGGTTGCCGTGAACCACCATGAATCCAGCACTGAGGGACGTCGCGTCCGGCATAACGGCTTCCTTGGGAAAAGCAAAAATCGAAGGTGCGACTTTAGCACTGTGGGCAGTTATTGGCGGAATTGGCATGTGTTAGACATTTTCGACCGCCCAAAACAAAACCCCATCTGCTTTCGCAAATGGGGTTTCGGAATTTAATCTTGACGATGACCTACTCTCACATGGGGAAACCCCACACTACCATCGGCGATGCATCGTTTCACTACTGAGTTCGGGATGGGATCAGGTGGTTCCAATGCTCTATGGTCGTCAAGAAATTCGGGTACTGAGTCGTGGCCAGCTGGCCTCGCTTCAGCAAATTGGGTATGTGACAGCTTTCGGTGTTTTGTGAGCGTCGAACTTTCGGTTCATTTCGTCTTCACACACCGCAATCTGATGCTCGTTAGAGTAGTCAAATTGCTTGGGTGTTATATGGTCAAGCCTCACGGGCAATTAGTATTGGTTAGCTCAACGCCTCACAGCGCTTACACACCCAACCTATCAACGTCGTAGTCTTCGACGGCCCTTCAGGGAACTCAAGGTTCCAGTGAGATCTCATCTTGAGGCTAGTTTCCCGCTTAGATGCTTTCAGCGGTTATCTATTCCGAACATAGCTACCCGGCAATGCCACTGGCGTGACAACCGGAACACCAGAGGTTCGTCCACTCCGGTCCTCTCGTACTAGGAGCAGCCCCTCTCAAATCTCAAACGTCCACGGCAGATAGGGACCGAACTGTCTCACGACGTTCTAAACCCAGCTCGCGTACCACTTTAAATGGCGAACAGCCA